>PAZP01000009.1 GCA_002715565.1 Flavobacteriales bacterium | reverse complement strand
ACGAATCAGTACAAGCATTACATGAAGTACAAGCCCATAGTTCTTCTGCTGTAATATAATTATTTAACAATGATTTCTCATCACTAATATCTTTTCTTTTGTTATTACCTATTTCAGTGATTCTTGCTCTAGTATCCATCATAATCTTTCTTGGAGATAATAACTTACCAGTCTGATTAGCTGGACATACAGAGGTGCACCTTCCACATTCTGTGCAAGAATACGAATTTAATAATTGTACTCTATTCAATTGATCTGCATCCTTAGCTCCAAAAGGCTCAACAACTTGATTAGGTTCAGTAGGAGTAGCATATGGGTCTGCATTTGGATCTAACATCAATTTAACCTCATTCTTAACTGATTCGAGATTATCAAATGCACCCAAAGGTTTTAGATTAGCGTAATAAGTACTCGGAAATGCAAAGAAAATATGCAGGTGTTTTGAAATAAGCACATAATTCATAAATAATAAAACACCTATAATATGAAACCACCAACAAAATCTTTCAATAAAATGTAATTTTTCTGTACTTAGACCATCAATTAAAAATATTAAATTTTTTGAGATAGGAAATTCTCCTGTAATAACATTAATATGTCCCATTCTTTGAAGTAAAACATCTGAAGCGTTCATAAATAAAAATGCACCCATTAAAAGTATTTCAAATACTAAAATTAAATTAGCATCTGTTTTTGGCCATGAAGTCATCTCTTTTGACCAGAATCTTTTAATCTTAATTACATTTCTTCTAATTAAAAAGATAACACATGCAAAAATTACTAAGAAGGCTAAAATCTCAAATGAAGATATTAGAAAGTGATATAGTTTATATGAAACGAGATTGGTGAGAAATCTATGTGAGCCTGAAAATCCATCAATAACAATTTCTATCATCTCAATATTTATGATCACAAAACCAATATAAACTAAAAGATGTAAAAATCCAGCTATAGGTCTTCTTATCATTTTAGATTGACCTAAGGCTACACGAATCATATTTTTTATTCTTAAAATCTTATTATCAGACCGATTAATCTTCTTTCCTAGTTTAATATTAAAAATTATTTTTCTAAGATTAACTACAAAAAAAGTGATAGAAACTATAAAAAGACAGATAAATAGAATGTTTTCAATACCGATCTTCACTATTTTTCTTTTTTATATGGTTTTTTCCCACCTAATATTGAAAAGTTAACGTATCTAGATGGGTGTTTTTTCATGTCTTCAATAAGTTCAGAAAGTTGAGCAGTAGAATTTTCTAAATTTTTGTATACGGTATCATCCTTTATTAACAAACCCAAACTACCTTCACCATTATTAATATTTGAAGAAATTTGATTAAAATTATCTATAATAGAAAGAATATCCTTACGTAACAAAGTATCAGAAATTGATGAAATATTATTAATGATATTCTTGATTTGATCGTTGTGACTAGAAATATTTAAAGATATTGATTCTAAATTAGAAATTATTTTAGAAACTTTTTCATTGTTATGATCTATTATCATATCAACTTTGGACATTGACTTAGACATAAGATCAAAAGTTTCTTCTAAACTTTTAAAACTGTTAGATAAATTTTTACGAGCATCCTTATCTAAAACAGCTGTAATAATTATCATTACAGAATCCATTGAACTAATTAATTCTTCAGCTTTATTCTTTAATGGTAATATTTGTGCATTTACTTCATCCTGTAATGTTCCTTCAACACTTGTTATAAATGTATCACCTTCATTCATTAAATAAGTTGAGTTACCTAAGATTAATGATATAGCTTTAGTACCCATTAAATCTCTATTAATAATTCTTGAATTAGAATTATTAGAAATTGCTAAATCATGATCTATTTTTAAAGTAACTAGTAACTCTTGACTAGATAATAAATCAATATTACCTACCATACCAACTTGATATCCGTTTACCATAATTGGAGAGCCTACTTGCAAACCAGCAATATCATTATATACCGCAAAAAAAGTTCTATTTTTATTTAAAACATTTATTCCTTTTAAATAGTTGATACCTACTATAAGTGTTATAAAAACTATTACAAATACTATACCTATTTTTAATTCTTTATTCATTTATTTTTTTTGCAAATTTAATGCTTCTTTTGTAGATATTCTTTTTCCCTTATAAAAAGCTACAATAAAAGCATCTTTAAAACCTTTTTCTTTCATATCTCTTCTTATTTTTTCAACAATATTTTTATCTGAAGTATTTCCAACATAATACTTATAAATTGATTGAGTATTTTCTTCAAAAGCACCGATTTCCTTAAATAAAGGAACATTAATCATTGATTTTAGATAAGTACCTATTTGAACCCTATATATAACATTATTTATTTGGGAAATATTTTTATTGCTAACTTCAATAATTTTTTCTTCATCCTTTTTTTTATTTATCTTTTCCTTTTTTGTTTTTTCAAATAAATTACCTTCCATTTCTTCTTTATAACTTCTAAATGCCCTAAATATTGCTGATGCTATATAATCTTGACCTATATCAGAATGCAAAAAATCCTCCTCTTGGGGATTTGTTAAAAAACCACACTCAACTAAAATACTAGGCATATTTGTCCTACTAATAACATAGAAAGGAGCTTGTTTTACTCCCCTTGATTTTCTATTAGCTCTAGTAGAAAATTCTTTTTCAACTTTTTCAGCTATATTCAAACTTTGATTTAAATAAGCATTTTGCATTAAACTAAATACAATATAGCTTTCTTTAGATTTAGGATCAAATCCTTCATATTTTTGTTGATAATTATCTTCTAAATACATTGCTGAATTTTCTCTCATAGCAACATCCATATTTTCTTTTAATTTACTCATACCCATAACAAAAACACTAGCGCCTGAAGGCTGAGGATTTGTAAAGCCATCACAATGAATGGAAATAAAAAGATCAGCATCTACTTTATTGGCAAGTTCAGTTCTTTCATTTAGCTCTAAAAAGAAATCACTGTCTCTAGTATATATAACCTCTATATCAGGAAAAGATTGACTTATATATGCACCTAACTTCAGAGAAACATCCAACGCTACGTGTTTCTCGTAAATACGGTATCTTTTTGTTCCCATTGTACCAGAATCCTTTCCTCCATGACCAGGATCAATCACAATAGTTTTTATTTTATTAGTTGTTTTTTTTTCTCCACCTACAAAAGAAATAAATAAGAGAGAACAACCCAATAAAAAAATACAAGATACGTTTCTATATAACAAGTAATATAAATTAATTAATTTTGACAATATTTTCTAGTATTACTTTGAGACAAAAATATAATATTAAGACCAAATTTAAAACTCAAAAAATAATTGTATCAATTTTCTTATTAACACTATTTAATAATAATATTTATAGTAGCAGTGTAAGCTTAGAAGTTGATTCTATTATTAACAAATCAAATACAGATTTTCAATCTGAAATTAAAAAATACGCATCAGATTCTATTCAAATTGATATAATTAATAGAAAAGCATTTCTATATGGAAATGCCGAAATTGATTATCAAAAAACAAATATTAAAGCTGGATATATCGAAATTGATTGGGATAATAATACAATTTATGCCAAAACAATAAAAGATTCATTAGGTAATAATACAGGACATCCTATTTTTAAAGAGGGTAATGAAACTTTTAAAGCCGACTATATGAAGTATAATTTTAAAACTAAAAAATGTTATGTNACTAAAATATCAACAAGTGAAGGTGATGGNTNTTTATTAGGNGAGAAAGTTAAAAAAACAANAGAAAATATTTTTTATCTTAAAAATGGGGACTATACAACATGTGATGCAGAAAAACCACATTATTCAATAAGATCTAGAAAAATTAAAATTATCCCTAAAGATAAAATTATTACTGGACCTGCTCATCTTAGATTTTTTAATCTACCTACACCTATATTTTTTCCATTTGGTTTTTTTCCTAACAATGACAAACAAAGCTCTGGGATCTTAATTCCATCATATGGTGAGTCAGAAGAATTGGGTTTCTTTCTAAAAGATGGTGGATATTATTTCAAAATAAANAATAAAGCTGATCTTTCTATTAAAAGTGATATTTATAGTAAAGGAAGTTGGTCTACNAGATCTAACTTGCGTTATAAAAGTATTTATAAATATAATGGAAATATAAATTTAAGTTATTCCAATATTATTAATAGTATTAAAGGATTTCCTGACTACAATATTAAAAAAGATTTCTTTATTAGATGGAAGCACCAACAGGACCCTAAATCAAATCCATACTTTTTATTTTCTGCAAATATAAATGCAGGTAGCAGCACATTTCATAGAAATAACTTAATTAATAATTCAGATTTTTTAAATAATACATTTCAGTCTAGTATAAACATTTCAAAAAAATGGAAGAATTCNCCTTTTAATTTATCAATTAATGCACGNCATAATCAGAACAGTCAAAATAAAATTGTNAATTTATCTATACCAGAGNTANCTTTAAATATGAATAGAATATTTCCTTTCTCAAGTTTAGGAGATAAAAATAAAACAAATTNGTACAATAAAATTGGACTAAGCTATAATTTGAGCACAAAAAACACAATTAATATAGCTGATTCTNTATTANTAAAAAGTTCTTTTTCAGATTTTAAAAATGGAATGAAGCATACAATNCCTATTAGNACCTCAATTAAATTATTTAAATATCTAACATTAAATCCAAGATTAAATCTCACAGAAAGATGGTACCTAAAACAAATAAAAAAAGAATGGAATAGTAATAGTAATACAATAGAAGAGAAAACATTAAATAAATTTACAAGAGGAATTGATTATAACTTTTCTACAAGTTTGAATACAAAAATATATGGAATTTTACAATTTCCTAAAAGAAAAATTACTGCAATCAGACATGTGATTACGCCAAATTTATCTTTCAGTTATAATCCTGACATGTCCGAATATAAAAATAATGGATTTGCAACGGTAAGAAATGAATTAACAGATGAATATGAAACCTATTCAACAATGAAAAATGGAATTTACGGTTCTCCTTCAAATACAAAAAATGGATATATTAATCTAAATATTGGTAATATATTAGGTGTGAAAATAAAAAAAGAAAACGATTCTACTCAGCAAATTAAAAAAATAAAAATTATTGAAAGTTTAAATTTTGGAACTTCCTATGATATATTTAAGGACTCCTTAAACTTTAGCAACATTAATTTAAATGCAAGAACGAGAATAGTTAAATTATTTGATATAAATTTTTCAAGTACTTATGATCTATATAAAAGTAACAAGCAACAAACAAGAAATATTAATGAATTTGAGATAAAAAATGGTCGCTTAGCAAGATTTATTAGATTAAATACAAGCATAGGAATGAATTTAAGTAATCAAACATTTTCAAATAATAATAATAAAGAGGAAGACTTTTTTAATGTACCATGGGATTTTAGGGCTCATTATTCTCTAACATACAATAAAGGATATAAATCATCAAAAGAGGCAGATACGGTACAATTATTAAATTTTTCAGGAAATGTAAAAATCACAAAAAAATGGAAAATTGGATTTAGATCAGGTTTTGACTTCGATACAAAAAAACTAACATATACAACAATAGACGTATACAGAGATTTACATTGTTGGGAAATGATGTTTAATTATATTCCTCTAGGTTTTCATAGAAGCTATACTTTAACAATACGAGTTAAATCTAATATACTTAAAGACTTAAAATACGAAAGAAAGAAAGATTGGTTTGATCCAGAATATAATTAAAAGTCTATCCAATTCTTTAATATTTGAAGTCCAAAATCAGTTAAAATTGACTCAGGATGAAATTGTAGACCCTTAACATCAAAACGCTTATGCTTAAAAGACATGATTAAATTTTTATTATTTAATGATGTAATCTCTAAACATTTAGGTAATTTATTATCAGAAATAACCCATGAATGGTAATGACCAACATGAAAATCAGAAGGTACATTATTAAATAAACTACAATTACCATAGTGATGAACACTAGATTTAACCCCATGTAGAACTTCTTTTAAATTAATTAATTCAGCGTTAAAATATTGACCAATAATTTGATGACCTAAACATACTCCTAGAATAGGTTTATTGATATAGTATTTATCTATAATATCAAATATTAGAGGATATTCATGCGGCACACCTGGACCCGGTGAAATTAATATTTTATCGTAATTGACTACATGATTTAAGGTTATATCAGAGATTCTAATAACATCTAATTTTACATTAAAACTCATTATATAATGTGCTAAATTATATGTAAATGAATCATTATTATCTATTAGTATTACTTTCAAAAATCAAGATGGTTTTGTGAAAAATTGTGAAATTTTTCTTAGGGGTTTTAAAATCCTNACAAATAATGGAGGTTTCATATCATTTACTTTCCATGCTAATAAATCCTCCTGATTTGCTCTTAACCTATTAATCATAGAAGAATTACTATAACCTCCTTCCCGCATTTTAACTAATATTTTAGGAAGATATTCAATAACTGAATTGTATTTTTTTAAAAATCTTAAAATAATTTCATAATCAGCAGCACTCTTAAGTTCCGTGTTATATACCCCATATAATGTATATAATTCTTTTCTAACAAATAATGTAGGATGTGGAAGCATCCATCCAGTATTTAACTTTAATTGATTAAAACTACCCGACTTCCAATAACGAGTTATTTCACTTGCATTAGAAGTCTTGACATATACTAAATCACCGTAAAGACAATCAATTTCCTTTTGACTAAATATCCGAGCAACATCTGATAAAACAAAATTATTTTCATAAACATCATCAGAATTTAATATACCAACTATATCTCCTGTTGAAGCTTTAATACCCTTATTCATTGCATCATAAATACCATTATCAACTTCAGAAATAAAATAATCTATATCATTAACATAATTGTTTATTATGTCTAATGTCCAATCATTAGAGCCACCGTCTATTAAAATATATTCAACATTATTATAATCCTGAGCAAAAACACTTTCAATTGTTTGAGCAATTGTACTTTGACTATTTAATGCAACAGTGATAATGGAAATTTTTGGATTTTCAATCATTCTTTTTTATTATAAAAGTATGACAATTACCTGTAGTTCTTAAATATTTTTTAATATTAGAATTTGTTATTCTACACCAAGAAATTACATTTTTCTTTGATTGAAATGTTGCTACTGGAGTAATGAAATAATCATAAAAAATATTTTTTGTCTCTACTAATAGTAATTTCTGCTTTTTAAATATTTTGTATAACAAATAATGAAATGGAACAAAAATATTTTCAATTACATAATTTCCTAGGCGATATTTATTAATTGTTCGTAAAAAAAACCCTATTGTATAATAAATAAATGGATAGTATCTATATTTTTTATAAACTGCCAAATAAAGAAATCCACCTGGCTTAAGAATTCTTAAACACTCTGAAAAGGCTTTAAATGTATCTCCTGTGTGATGACAAACACCATCACTTATAACAACATCTGCAATATTAGAATCAATTGATAAATTAAGATTACTATCTAACTTAAATTCTACATTTTTTTTTCTAATATTTTGACTTGCAAATTCTAAAGATTTACTACTAATATCTACTCCAATTATCTTTTTTGCATATTTTGAAGTATAAATAAGATTTCTTCCACAGCCACAACCAATATCATAAAATATCTTTCCAGAATTTTCTTCTATTAAATTTTTTAATAAAGGGTTCATATTAGAAATAATATCTTCTTCTTTAGAATATCCATAATTAAATGGTGTTTTATCATAAAAAGTTAAATCAGACATTATCTTTCAATTAATATATTTTCCATCACTAGCATATCCATTTTAGTTCGCAAAAAACAATCTAATGCTTCTTTAGGGCTATTAACAATTGGCTCATTTTCATTAAATGATGTATTTAATATAATTGGGATTCCTGTTTTCTCGTAAAAACAGGAAATTAAATTATAGTATTTTGGTGAAACAATTTTATCTACAGTTTGTAAGCGGCCGGTCCCATCAACATGAACTACGGCTGGAACTACATTATACATTTCTTTCTTAAATTCTAAGACTTGTTCCATAAAAGATACTTTTCTATCATAATAAAAATAATCTGAAACATGATCTATTAAAATTGATGGTGCAAATGGTCGGAAATGTTCTCTTCTTTTTATTTTTCTGTTTAATATATCTTTAGCATCCTTTCTTCTAGGATCAACAAGAATAGATCTATTTCCTAAAGCTCTAGGTCCAAATTCAGATCTTCCTTGAAACCAACCTACAACACCCCCGTTAATTAATTTATTTACAACTTTTTCGAACATNTCGTTTTCTGACAAAATAAAATAATCTAATTTCTTTTTCTTTAATAGTGATACTATTTCACTAGTTTTAAATCTACTACCAAAATAAGCAGTGTTAATCTCAGGAACTCTATCTTCTTCTAAAATATGATTATATAAATATAAAGAAGAACCTATAGATGTACCTGCATCATGACCAGCAGATGGTATGTACATATTCTTGAATTTAGTTTTACTAATAATTTTACCATTTAATACTGAATTCTGTGCTACACCGCCAGCAATACAAATATTTTCACAGTTAGTTTCATCATAAAGATTGTTTAGAATATGAAAAATTATTTTTTCGGTAAATGCTTGAANTGAACTTGCAATATCTTTATGATTTTGTTCTATTTTATCATCTTTTAATCTAGGAANACCAAACAGATCAATCCATGAATTTGTAAATAATTTATCAATTTTAGGTTTACCTTCTAACCAATCCATTTTTACACCATTTTTAAAATGATCAAAGTACTTTTTGTTTAATTTAAATAAACCGTCATCAGTTACTTGAATAATGTTNTTTAAAAGATTTAAGAACTTAGGTTTTCCGTAAGGAGCCAAACCCATAACCTTATACTCATCTCCATATTCATAGAAACCTAAAAATTGTGTTGCCGCAGTATAGAAAATACCTAATGAGTGTGGATAATTTATTTTTTTTAAAACTTTTAATTTATTATCCTCCCCTATTGCTGTCATAGTTGAAGTAAAATCTCCAAAACCATCAATTGATAAAATTGCAGATTTATTAAATGATGAAGCAAAAAAAGCGGAGCTCATATGACTTCTGTGATGTTCAATATTATAAACCTTTGCTTTTATATTTTTTAAAGGAACGTCAAAAGTTTGCGCTAACTTATATTTTATTGAATTAATCTTTTTAAAATTAAGCAATCTAGAAGAAATTAATGAAAAATCTCTTGAATAGATTAATGAATAATACACTTTCTTTAAAAAATTTTTTTTAGTATCTCTTGATACTGTAATGTAGTCAATATCTTCTATTGTAATATTTTGATCTTTTAAACAAAACTTTATTGATTCAGAAGGAAAACCAGCCCAATGCTTAATACGCCTAATTCGCTCTTCCTCAATTGCACATAAAACAATACCATTTTTTATTAAACAACAAGAAGAATCACCATGATATGCATTAATACCTAATATATACATTTAACTAATTTTAAAAGTATTAATAAAAATTTGTGAAATTCTTTTCCAGTCAAAATTATCTCTGGCATATTTCTTGATTAATTCAGGTTTAGATTTAAAATTAATAATCTTTTCAAATGCAATGCAAATATCATTTGGGTTATTTTCAACAAAATAACCGCAATTATTATCTTCTATATCTATCCATGGTGTTTTATTAGATATAATAACAGGTTTTCCACAAGAAATAGCTTCTGCGATAACAATACCAAAACTTTCAAATTCAGAGCATAATGTAAAATAGTCGCAATTATTTAAAATAATATTCTTATCAATGAAATTGATATGATTAATCAAAAACAGATTTTCTTCTAAATTCATTTTTATAATTTGTAATCTTAACTCTTCTTCTACACCATCATTTCCACCAGCTATAATTAATTTTGCGTCCTTATGACTTTTAACAAAAATAGAAAAAGCATTAATTAGAACATCAAAACGCTTTATTGCATGAAGCCTACCCATAGAAAAAAAAACATGTGATACTTTTGCAAATCTAATATTAGTATACTTTTTGATTAAATCTATTCTATTAATTCTTTCAAATTTTTGAAAGGAATTAAAATCAACACCATCATTTACAGTTCTAACTTCAGCTTTAGAAAATCGACTAATAATATCATTTTTTTCTAAATATGAGGATGCATGCCAAATAATCTTTCTATTAAAGATTCCTATAAAATTTAATAAAATATTCTTTAAAAAAACAAAACGATTTTTAAGAGTATAAGATGAAAAACTCCCACGTGGACAAATAATAATTTTCTTTTTATGTATTAGACTGAATATCAGAGCAAAAAAAGCAGTATAATGAAATAAATATTGAATATAAATTATATCAGATCTTTTAATATCATCCCAAATACCAAATATAAAATTTAAAGATAACTTATTAATAATTTGCTCATTATAATATTTAATAAAAAAATTATCAGATATAAAAATAAATTTATTTGTTTCTACATCTAATTTGTCTCTTCCATTTGCATTTGTGGTTGAAACAAAAACTTTTAGATTTTTTGCTGCAATTCTTTTTGATAAATTCCAAGTTGAAGAAATTGGACCCCCATAGTTAGTTGCAGGATAAAATGATGAAGAAATTAAACATAATCTCATAATGTAAAGTGTTTTAATTTATACCAATAAAAAAACACATGATCAGCTCCTTTCAAGATTCCCTTAAAAACACTATTATTTACAGATTGAACTAAACTTCTTTTTATAACAATATTTTGAAATTTATCATAATAGAAACCTGGCAATGAACTATATTGCTTACTATATCCTACTTTTTTAGCAATATCAATAACTGTATTATTAAACATTCCTTTTGGAAAACAAATTGAATCAATAGATTTACCTAGTAAATTTTCAAGATTAGATTTTGATTCAAATAATTCTTTTTTAATACTAAATTCATCTAAATCTGTGAGTGTATTATGATTAAAAGTATGAGAAGAAATTGTAATTAATTCAAGATTATTTAATTCCTTCAAATGCTTTAAATTTAAATAATGTTTTTTATTTAGAAATGAATTAACTATAAATAAATGTATTGGTATTTCATATTGTTTAATTAATTCTATATTTTCATATAAACCTAAAAAACCATCATCGAAACATATCTCTATCTGTCCATATTCTTCTGTTATTTCTGAAACAATTTCGTAACCGCTATTTCTTATCATCTGAACATGATCTTTAAATAAATCAATGTGCGTAGACATATTTGTATGTTTTTTCTTAGAATGTATATCATGATAAAAAATAACCTTACTTTTCTTTTTAAAGCAAAATAATGATAGTATATAAATAATCAAATATTTAATGCGTTTCATTATTTATTAATTTTATTAATCACTAAATTTAAATTATTAATATATAAATCATAATTCCAATATTCCTTCATAAATTTACTAGCATTATTTGAATATTTTAATAATAAATTTGGATCATTATATAGTTTCAACATTTTTCTTCTAAATTCATCCATATCCTTAACAATAAAACCATTGTTATTATTTTTAATTAAATCAAAAGCAGAGCCAACTTCTTTTGTTGCAATTACTGGTAAAGAAGATGACAAGGCTTCGTTAACAACTAATCCCCATGGCTCAAAATCAGAAGGACATAAAAAGCATGAGGAATCATGAAATTGATCTATTAAATCCTTATCAAATAATGGTCCTAAAAAGCAAACTTGTTTAGATTTAAATTTTCCTTTCAAATATTCTTTTTGAGAACCATCACCTATGATTTTTAAAATCGCATTTTTTTCAAAAAAAGCACTGTTAAATTCCTCTATTATTTTTTCAACTCCCTTATGAGGCTCTAACCTTCCAACATATAAAAAAACAAATTTATCTGGAAAAATTTTATTTATACAGTAGAACTTTTTATTATTAACTACCATAGGGATTAAAAAAATATTTTCTTCCTTCATACCATATTCTCTAAATAGATCTTTATGTTTTTTAGATCCACCTGCAAATCCAAAAATATTTTTTGTACGAAAAACTAATGATAAATATATCCACTTAATAAAACGCTTAAAAATATTGTTTGGAATACTATACTGAGTATCCGAATCAATTGCAATATATTTTTTATTAAATGAGAAAAAATGAAAAATATATGACAAAACAAATGGTAAATTATTATATCCGTTAACTATAATAAAATCATTATTAAAATATATTTTATATATATAAAAAATTTTGTTAAAAAAATTTTTTTCATTAATGAAGATCTTTTCCTTTTTAATATCAGTATAAGCTAGTGAATTAGATTTAAGAAAACAATAATCAATATTTAACTTTTCATAAACATTAGATGCAAGATCTACTGTATAAGATGCTGGTTCAACAAAATAACAAAATATTTTCATGATAAAATTTTCTTATAAAATAACTTAAATATTAATCTTATTTTATCAAATATAACGTAACAATATTTATCAAAATTAGTGTTAAAAATATAACAATTATATAATGAAGAAAATTGAGGCATAAAGTTTGATTCTTTATAAGAATATCTTCCTCTACCAAAATTAATTGAAACGTCTCTAAATGATGAAACATAACTTATAAAATTTATATAATTTATAATATTTATCATTGGTACTGTATCAAATAAATCAATCCAAAACTGAAAATTATTTTCAGATCGATTTAAAATAATACTCATTGAAATAAGCTTTCCCTTATGCCTCATTACACTTAAAATAACTTCACCATTTTTATAAAGTTTAGATATCAAAGAAATTGTAGGGTTAGTTAAAAAAAAATCTTTTCTATCTAATTTTTCTATCATTATTTCTTTTAATCTTTCCAATTCATTTCTTGGAAAATAATCATTATCGACTGTTAAAACTTGATGCTCATAATCTTTAAATTTTTTTTTCATTTTATTAATTCTATGTTTTTGCTTAGAACGATAATTTAAAACATTATAAGGAAAATCACCCTTAGATATATTCAATACAGAATACTCAGTATGAGAAGATAAATATTTTCTTTTCGCTTTAATGTGAGAAAAAACTTTAGCTAACTTAGATTCGCCCTTAAAATTTAATAATTGTATAAATTTATAATCAAGTTTATCATTTAATAACTGAAAAAAAAGGTTATAATCAAATTCCTTATTAACTAAAATATCGCAAAAATCAACATGAATATCGTTAATCAATCTTAATCTTTTTTTAGCATCAATATAAAATGGAATAATAGACTGAACTATCTCACCTTTTTTTACAACAACTATAGACAAGTTATTATTAGAATTTAAACTTAAATCATATAACCAAGAATAATAATTAAATGTAAAAGACTGAAAAACAGAGGGGGAAAAATCGTATAAAATATCCCATTCTTGCTTTAAGGATCTAAAGTCAATAATATTTTTTATTACTTTAATTTTTATCATTTAAAACAAATTTTTCATGTGATAAATATGTTAATGATAACCAAAATAAAATAGTATGAAATTCATTAATACCAACAATTAAAGATTCATAGATTGAAGCAACAAGCGTATAAATAATAATATAGAGATAAAAACCATATTCAAGAATCATTCCTTTAAAATAAAGTAATAAAGTATAAGATTTATAAATAATAATATACAATAGGATAAAACCAAATAAAATACCATACTGTGTTAATAAAGATAAATAACCATTATGTGCACCAATAATTGAAGATTTAAGATGAATAGGAACAAGAGATTTATCTAAATAAGAATACTTATCTAAACCATAACCTGTAAATAATCTATTTTCAATAGATAATATAGCATATTTAAATTGTAAAATTCGATCATTTAAAAGATCTTGAGCTGCAAAACGATGAAAACTAGTGTCAAAATCAAAATTTAAAATTGAAAAGTATATAATCAAAGATAAAATAAAATAAGAAATATTTTTATAGGAAATTCCATATGCAAGAAAATACATTAAACATATACCTAATAAAGCACCTCTTGATCCAGAAGCAATAGAAAAAATAACAAACGATATCATTATAAAATAATCTAAAACTTTTTTCTTATGATTAGAAAAAAATAACATAGCTAGTGCAATAACAGAAAACGATGACAAAGCATTAGGATTCCATATAATACCACTATATCTACCTTCAAATAAATTTGGATGTCTTAAAAAGCCTATAAATAGTACAATAAAAATTATATAAGAAACATATTTTAAGAATATTTTTTTATAAAAATCTTTATAAATAAAAACAGAAATAGATATCACAGAAAATTGAACTGACCTGGCTAACAAATATTTAATAGCTTCCAAATCATTTAAAGAATGAAAAAATAAAAAGTATATTAAATTTATAAAATTAATTATTATTAAAAATTTAAATGATTTATGAAAGATAATTCGTTGTATAATTTTAGGATTAAAAACTATCATCAAAAAATATAAAGACATTAATATTAAAAAAATTTGCCCACCTAATGAATAGGTTATCTTTATAGACAATAAAATAGTATTAATTATAAATAAAAAAGCTCCATATTTACAGAAAAAATTAATCATAATGAATTTAAAATTAAGGATGAAATATTTTCATTATAATCAACTTCACCCTCATATACATTTTTTGACAACATTAAACTCTGGCGCATTTGACCTGGAAACCAAATAGTGTGATTTTGGCCTAAAAAAGAAGACCACATACTAAAAGTACTTCCTGAAGTAAGCAATAGTTGTGATTTACTTAATGCAATCATATCACTAATTGCAGATCCTGTACTAATATACTTGCAATTTTCTAATTCTATTATATCTAAAAGATCTTCACTATATGCATCTGAAAATATATATATAGGTAAATTTGTGTGTTGCTTGATTTGTTTTATTAATGACAAATACCAGTTCATAGGTACTCTGTAATTCCATAAGCCATTTCTTAATTCTGATTCATCCTGAGAAATTAAAAAATCACCTCTTCTAATATGTACACCAATAAACTTATGATTGAAGTTATTAATTTGAGATAAATGAATAGGATTAATAATGTTTAACAATTTATATTTAACATATTTATGTTCAAATTTAAAATCATCAAATAAACTATCCATAGAATTAAAGTACTTAACCTTATTAGAAAAATTCAATAAAAGAAATTTTTTAAAAAAACCAATATTATTTTTTTCCTTAAAAAGATTATAATACAATCTTTTATCTTTTTCTTTTCTTAAAAAAGTGCCAAATTTAATTGCCCTCCATGTTGTTGGTATTTGCTGTAAATTATATTGTTTAGAATAAACTAAAGCTTTAGCCCAAGGAAATAATATATTTCCTAAGCCGGATCCACCAATTCTAAAACCAATACTTTCCATTTTACCTAAAGAAGCAAATGTATATTTCATTGTAATAATTCTTTAATTATTTTTTTAAATGATTTAAACATTAAAATAAAAAAAACAATATAAATAAATATAGGAATTATAAAGAAATGATATACTTTAAAATCAAATTTAAAATTAATCGATAAATATATTCCAAATATTGCAATTAAATAAAGAATGAATAAACTAGGTGAAAAAGGAGTCACTTGCATATTTTTTTTAATTAAATAATATTGTGATAAATTAACTAATAACATAAAAATAATATATAAAAAAACAACACCATACATACCAAAAACTGGTAAGAGAAATAATGATAATATGATTATTAAACATCCTCTAATAAACTGAATATACAGGTTTTCCTTTTCTAAACCGGCCATTATCATCATAGTTCCTGAACTACCAAAAGATGAAGATATTATGCCACCAATTAACATATAATATAAAAAAACATTATAATCAAGCATTTCATTTGAATAAAGCTTTAGCAATTCTTCTGAAAAAAACATAACAGATATGACAAGTGGTAATGTAAATAGATTTATAAAAATTGTAGTCTTTTTATATAAAAGATCTAATTTTTTAAAATTATTTTCTTTATATAATTTAGAGATAGCTGGAGCAAAAACCTTATTTAAATTTATTAAAAGAAATGTGGTAATAGTTGTAAATGATAAAATTATATTATAAGCACCTACTTCAAAAGTATTAAGCTTAACACTAATGATAATTGTTAGAGCTTGTGCAGAAATAAATGCAATTATTGAGTTTAAATACATTTTTTTACCATACGATACGATATTAGTATCATATAAAACCTCACTATAATGAGATTTTTTAAATAATGAAAATTCATTTTTATTAAATAAAAACAATAAAATTGTCAAAGAAAGAACTTGGGCAAATAATTCAATAAAAATAAACCAAGTTATATTTGATGTATATTGAAAGATAATAAAGGTTAAAAGCGCTCTTAAAGTAACACTTATACATGTACCATATACAACTATTTCCTTAATTTTCAATACAGATCTATATAAAGAAACAACAACACCAAATAGCATACTTATAGGCACGTGAATACACATTAAAAATAAAATATAGTCTAGATTATCGATACCTCCATATAATATAGTATTGATATAAGAAGAAGAAAAATATATTATAATTAAATATAATAAACCTATTATAAAAGAATATCTAAGAAATACATTTGCAATCCTACTAGATTTACATCTATCCTTTTCAATTAAATTAGGAAAAAATTTTAATATAATGTATGGTATACCAACAGATAAAATCGTTTCAGAAATAGAACTAAAAATCTGAGCTGTAACATATTTTCCCCAATTTTCTAAACCAACTATATCAACAATAAAAATCTTAACAAAAAAACCTATAATAAAAGCAAAAATTGCTCCAAATATTCCCCAATTTGCTTGACGTAAAATTAACTTAAACATCTTTTTGAATGAAGAAATTCATAAAGATCATTTGGATTTGACATATATGGAACATATACAACATTTAGTATAACATCTTTCAAAGCATCCTTTAGGATATTCTCTGTCTGCGAGTATACTTTATTTGTAGATAAAAAATTAGAATCAGGAAATGAAGCTAAAATATTTAACTTGAAATTTGCTAAATGCAGCTCATTCTCTAAAATGGGGATAGACAAACGTATATACTCATTTAGATCAATACGTCTTATTTTAAAATCTACACTATTATGATTACAAAGATGTATTACTCTCTTTATTGAAGCACCTTTTGAAGTATTAGCAAATAAATTACAAGGATTTATTCTGCATGTTAAATTATATTTATAAAGAAACTTCCATTGTAGAATTTGCAGAAGACTCATTGAATTATTAAGTTTAGTAATAAGTCCATCAAAATATTTTAAATGGTAAGGTTTAATACTAAGACATCTCCCTTGATGAAAAGCTTTAGATTTATTTGACACAATTGTCATATCATCTGAAATAAAATGATATTTAGAATCCTCACATAACTTTAATAATAATGAACTCTTTCCAATACCAGAATCAGCCGAGAAAAGAATAGATTTGCCATCAATTTCTACACCAGATGCATGAATATATGTAGAATGATTATTTAAATTCCATAGTTGAGAAAATATCATAAAAATTCTATAATAAAATGTCGTTGCTTGTAGTTCAATATTATTTTTAAATGATTTATTAAAAATTCTTAATGAAGAAAGTATTTTTTCATTGTCCTTGACTCGAATATAAATTTGATTTTGCTTTTTAAGATTAATTAAAAAATTTATTTCATCATCTTTAAAATATACCTGTTTATCACCCATCAGAATATTGCCTCTTCTTAAAAAATCCTTCTCTTGAATAAATATATCTAAATTATCAGTAAAGAAAAAACTCATTGAATAATCATTATTATCAGTTTTAATAAAACCCTGAAAAACATCACTCAAAGCTGCATATACTCTTCTTTTAAGTGAAATATTACTTATATGTTCAACTGAAATTAAAAAGCTTGTATCTTGATGCCTATATTTTTGTTGCATTAAAAAATCTATTTCTTAACATTAAAACAAAGTTATCATTAATAAATAACATTCTAAATTTACAAATTTTGATGAAAGAATTTGAAATATAAAAATCTCCAATTCTTAATTTATCCAATAATTTATTGGTAAGTAATTTTCCAATGATATTAGAAAGTTTTATTTTCAAATCATTATTTTCAAAATTATTAAAATACTTATTTAAAATATACTGATGTCTATTTTGGTAAAATGAAAACTTTAAAATTGGATCTAAAATTATATAAATAAGGTATTCTATATCTTGAATTTTATTTTGTCCATACGATTTTTGATCAATTTTTAAATAATGATAATAACCCACATTCAAGGTCTTAAAATATATATCTACTCTTATATTATTTATCTTATCAAAAAACGAATTTTTTTCTATATGTAGTAAATTATCATGATTGATAAATTTATCAATAATTTCATTCTTTGAACAATTAACAACTATATCTAAATCCTTCTTATAATTTTTTTGATTAACCATATTTGAAGGGACATCATATATTTCTTTTAAAATTGCATAAGATATTTTTTCATTCAATAA
The DNA here is from genome assembly GCA_002715565.1 of Flavobacteriales bacterium. Classification (GTDB taxonomy): domain Bacteria; phylum Bacteroidota; class Bacteroidia; order Flavobacteriales; family BACL11. The sequence goes on along the minus strand of PAZP01000009.1, from coordinate 7,626 downwards.
TATATCAATAACTACACTCATGACTTAAAAAATGGAAGTTTTAGAAAATCAGAAATAGTATTCTTAATATCATACTTCTGATTAAATTTAAATTCTCTCTTTTTTTTATATTCACCCAATATTTTTTCTTTTAAAGATGTGTATGATTTTGCATCAGCTAATAAATATTCTTTTTCGTTCTCTGGAATCAACTCAGAAATACCTTGATTATGAATAGAAATTATAGGTGTATTTGTTGCCCATGCTTCCATCAAAACACATGCGGAAGCCTCATAATATGAGGGCAAAACAAATAAATTGATATTATTATAAAATTTATTAATTTGATCATGTGGTTGTTCTTTTTCAAAAAATACATGATTTTCTAATGAATTTCTTTTTACATATTCAAAACATAAATTAAAAGTTTCACCAGTACCTATTAATCTAAGTTCTAAATTATTAAAACCATCATTAACAAGACTTTCTACTGCCTTAATTAAATTTATATGATCTTTAATTTTAATAAAATTTGCTATACAACCTATAATATACTTATTACTTTTAAAAGGTTGTGGCATGTTAAAAAATTTAGTAGTGTCTACCCCATTATACAATACATACTCGCTATTAGCTTGATAATTCTTGTAATTATTTAATGCTTTCTGAACTCTTTTTGAAACGCTAATATTTAAATCTATGAGATTAAGCTCCTTAATTGATCTATTTATTAATTTAGAACTTTGTAAGTTCCTAAGAAATTTATATCTACAATTTAGAGTTTGTAATACGTCTATTCCATGATGTTGAATTATAGTTTTAACAGTATTATTCTTAAGTTTAATTTTATTAATTAAATATGAAGAAGGATAACAAACATGACCATGAATAAAATTCATATTTAATTTATTGTTGCAAATAAATTTATTAAATCTTAGACCATTAATTTTATTAAAAAAACCTGGTAAAATAAAAAATGGAAAATCTAAAACTTTAAAAATATGAACTTGTATGTTATTATAAATATAGTCCGTCTCAAAAGAAAATATAGAAACAGTTTTAATAACCTTAATTTCAAAATCTGAGTATTTATTTAATGCTTGTACTTGATCGAAAATATAACTACCGACATGACTGTTCTTACTTGGAAAAAAGGGTGTTAATACAATATATAATTTATTTTCTTTCATTGTATAATTTAAATATAACTAATTCCCAATGCTTTATGATATTTCTCCAATCAAAAAACGAAGCTAAATCCTTAACATTTCTACTAACTCTTTGTAAAATTAATGGATTTTCAATCAATTCAGCAATCAAAAGACGAACCTCTTCAAAATGAGATACAATAAATCCATTCTTTCGATTAACTATCCATTCTGAAGCTCCATAATCATCATATAAAACAGAAGGTATAGAAGAATATGCTGCTTCTAATATAACTTTTGGAAAACCTTCAGATTTAGATGGAAGAAAAAGTAAATCCGATTTCTTAAAATAATTAATTATCAAATGATGTGGTATTAAACCTAGAAAGGTAACATTTAAAGATGCTTTTTTAATTAGATTTTCTTTATCTGGACCATCTCCAATTATCTTAAAATTAATATTTGGATATTCAGCAGCTAATCTTATAACTTCATCAATATTTTTTCTTTTAATTAAACTACCAACAAATATTATTTGGTTTAATTTTTTTTTTGAACTACTTCTAATTGAAAATTTGTTTTCTACACCTAAATAAAGAGGTTTACTTTGAATATTAAAAGAATTAATCTTTTGCTTAGAAAGAAAAGTTGTAATAGGAAATATCTGATTGAAATATGAAAAATGCTTCTTAATTTTATTTTTATCACCAAACAAATCTATTAAATTATCTTTACTTCTATCAGAAACATTTCCTTCAATAGTAGTAAAAATTGGTTTTTTAAGAAGTTTTGCCAATTTTAATGCAATTAAAGGTGTATCAATATGTTTTGGCAGGTATGCAACATCACAAATAATAATTCCCCATAAAAAACCAAAAACTTTAGATATTTTAAAATATTTAAAACAATTAAATGTATTAAACTTATACTTATTAGAAGAACCAAAATGTACTGTGAGTGCATATGGCTTAAATTTATCTTTATCAATATGTTTTGCTATTGACAAACAATTAATATTTTGAGCATTAGTATAATTTATATAACCACCTAAAAATATTTTAATCCTTTTCATTTTAATAATTTAATAAATTTATTTTTATCAAAACAATTATAATATTCTTTAGCCCACTTCTGAAGAATATCTGAACTTTTCTTATAATTTTTTACATTTTCATATTCATTTAAAGTTAAATTAAAAGGATATTGAAAAATATTTTCAAAATAATCATAGCCAATAGATTTATTTAAAAAAATAGTTGGCATACCAATTAATGCAGCTTCAAATGTAGTTGTTGAATAAGCTGTAAGATGAATACTACATTTCGAAAAACAATCATTAAGATTATTATTAATTAATTGTACATTATTAAGACTTAGTACTTTATCTAAATTAACTTCATCATTAAATCTTGGATGATGCTTCAAATAAAAAATATATTTAGAATTTGATGTGATAAACTCATAAAGTTCATTTAAAAATAAAATATTTTCTTTATAGTTATGATCTCTCGTCAATTGGAGTGTTACAAGTATATTATTATTAAAATATTTATGCCTTATAGAAATATCCATTTCACTACCAATAACAAAAGAATTACTTTTAAAATATTGCCCATTCTCATGATTTATTAAAATATTTTTATAAGCAAAACCAGTTAGTAATAAATTAACATTATTCAACAAAATACTATCACTAATTTTCCCGTCAATTAAATAGTTGTTTTTTTGATTATGCAATATACCATGCTGTAAATCAAATAATTTAGCTTCATGGTTTAATCCTCTAAATACACCTAACATACTTTGAGAAAGAACAATATAATTACTAAAACTAAAATTATTAAACAGTAATAATGATAAAATTTTACCAATTTTATTTTCTCTGTACTGGAAATTATCTTTGATAGGAATAATTTTTCTTAATATTAATACTATAACATAAATAAAATCAAAAGGAATAGATTTTTCACTTCTTGGATAATTAGTTTGCCAATCAGGTTCTTCGAAAATTATATAACTAATATCATTATCTATACAACTATTTACTAATGGTTCAATGAATTGATTACTACCATCTTTTAATCTATTAAAATGTTGTGGAAAATAAAAAACAACATCATAATATCTTTTAAAAAAGAAGAATCTTGAAAAAAAAAGAAATGAATAAAAGAATGAAATCAAATATTTAAACATCTTTGAATAATTTAGATATGTGAAAATTATGTTCAAAATTATCAGATATATGTATTATTATATCATGAAAATAATTTAATATAATTTTTGAATATTTATTTCTAATTTCTCTTTTAAGTAATTCTATCTTTGTTGAAATAAGCTTTCCGTTAGATTGCTTGTATCTAAAATCCGGTTTTTTAATATAAATCGAAATTTTTCGTACTGTTGGATCGTATTTTTTCATAGCGTCTAGCTTTAACTTTACTTTCCAATCTTTTATATCATCAATTTGATAAATAGATTTAACAAATAAATCAAAATTTTTAATATCGGTATATGTCATTGATGAGATAACTTTATATTGACTTGAGATATCAGATTCAATTTGACTAAATAAATCTGCAACTGGTGGCCACAAAATAATTTCAAAAAACATATGATTTTCTTGAAATATCTTATTTTTATAAAAATTCAATTGTCTTATTTCTTTTTTCAAAAAACCATTATCTTGAAACCAATTTTTTCCAAATAAATACTGATTCTTATCTGAAACAATTTTTATTTTAATAATATTACAATTAAAATATAGAGCGGCAGCCAATCTATGAGCACCATCTACTAATTCTAAATTTTCATTAACAATAATTGGATAATTTAAATCAAATCCATGCTTATTTATCTTATTGATTAAATTGATATAATTATTTAATGGATTCTGATAATTTGAATTTCCTCTTATATTTTGCATACGTATATACAGATCAAAATACTCATTATTTGATTGCATATATGAGACAATAACTAAATATCTAACTATAATATCAAACCTATTAAAATCATTCTCTACATACTGTTTTGATAATATAACATTTGTAGGTAATGTATATATATTATTTTTTTTAAATTTTTTTATACTAATAAAACTAGATTTAAGATATTTATATTTAAAATAAAATTTATTAATTATTTTTTTTATTAAATTTTGTTTATTCATAAAATTATTTAACAAATCCTTATTCCAGTTTGGTGAAAATTGAGAATATTCTATCAATTCATTTATATCATTAACGTCTTTTTTCCTTCTCATTACACTTTTCTTATGATATAATAACTCTGGTCGCACAACTTTAAAATTTATATCAGTGAAAAAATGTAAATTTTTATTGAAAATTATATCATCATCAGAAAATAAAGAAGACCATGGTGATTGAACAATCTGAGTTTTTTTTGATAAATGAATAGTTTTGTTAGAATTAAAAATAAGGTCTCTAGTTGATTTTTTAATTATTATATCAATATCATTGTTTTTTCTTATTCCTATATGAGATAAGGAAGCACTACCAACCAAACAAATATCATTTTTATCAATATTATGCTTTAGTAAGAAGTATTCTAAATCGAATAATTCAATAGAAAAAAAACTCATTACTTCAAGATTTTATCAGCTAATTCTCGTACAACTCCATCACCACCTTTTTTACTAAGTTGTAAAATTCCAGGAATTAATTTAATTTTCTTAACTGCATTATTTGGACAAGCTGGCAAACCTACTTTATTTAATAATTCAAAACAATTAATATCATCTCCAATATATGCAATATTTTTAAGTGAAACACCTTCTTGAATAGATAGTTTTTTGACAATACTTAACTTATCTTTTATCCCATGAAAATGATAATCTAAACCTAATTTTTTGGCTCTATTTCTATTTATATCTCTATCTTCTGAAGTTATAATACCAACCTTAATTCCAATCTTTTGTAATAACTGGAATGCCATACCATCATATGCTGAAAATTTTTTAAACTCATCACCTGATTCTGTATAATACATACCTCCATCTGTGAGCACACCATCAACATCAGACAAAAAGATTTTAATTTCTTGAAAATTATTCCTATTATTTTTTAAAACATAATGCTGCATTATTGATTCTGCCGCAATCCAATCATATATTTCATCTATTTCAGTATAAGTATATTCAGGCATCTCATAAACACCTATATTACCAGATATTCTAATCTTTGAGTTTTTAATAGATAATACAGAACTTATATAAAACGCACCATTTTCTATTAAAGTACCTTCATGATCTTGCCTTCTAGGTCGATTATTAACATCATAATTTAAAGGGATTCCTTGTTTATCCCAAGAATACCTTTTGGAGATGCAACAACTTAAAACAGAATCATATTTTTCAAACAATTTTAATCCTTCATTAAAGTGAAATGCTCTAGTAAATGGAGAAGTTAATTGAACTAACATAATAATATCATGTTCAGATAAATTTACAGAATCAATATATTCTAAAATAACAGATTCGGTTGTAGAAAAATCTGTGGCATTTTCAGGTTCCCTATTATATATTTTAACTTTAGTAAAATTAAATGACTTTACAATATGTTTAATTTGTAAACAATCAGTTGCAACTACAATTTCATCAACTAATGATTCTTGTAGTTGATGTAACACCCAAAATATTAATGGTTTATTACAAAATAATTTTATATTCTTATTAGGGATAGATTTACTACCACCTCTAGCTGGAACAAAAGCAATTACACTCATTATTTCTTATATTTTAATTTATCTCTTTGTGGAATTTCAACAGCTAACAAATCGTTTTCCTTATAAGATAAACATTTATAAGTTGCTTGTAAATCCCGTGATAATTTTTTAAGACCAGTTGGTTCTAAAGATGCAGAATGATCCGTACCCTTCCATGTTCTATCTAAAGTGAAATGACGTTCAATCCAATTAGCTCCTAATGTATATGCAGCAATATCAACAGCAATACCTAAATGATGACCAGAAAATCCTATACCATAAACTTTATCAGCAAGATTATTTTTTAATCTTAAAATTTCTAGCATGCAAACATCATCGAATGAAACCGGATATCCAGATGTACATGCATATATAACTAATCTTTTTAATTGATTTTTTTTAGTAAAAAAGTCAATTAATGATTTTTCTTCTCGCTTTGTAGTCATTCCTAATGAAATATGAATTTTACCAGAATATTGTTGGCTTAAAAATTGTAATATTTCAAAATTATTATTACAAGCAGAAGGTACCTTAATAAATTCTGGATTTAAAGAAACAATTTCTTTTGCTGAACTCAAATCCCAAACTGAAGATGAATAAATAAGACCTAAATTTTCAGCATATTTTTTTAATTCAAAGTGTTGGTCAATATTAAACTCTAAAAATTCTCTATGAGCACCATAAGAATCACCATATGCATGAATTGGATTTGGATGTGGTGAATTATACTGCTCTTTAGTTAAAAGTTCCTTGTTTGATCTTTTCTGAAATTTAACGATATTGGCACCACATTCATAAGCTGTCTTTATAAGATTCTTTGCAATATTAATATCACCTTTGTGATTACAGCCAATCTCAGCAATAACGTTAGCAGCTTCATAATTCATATTCACGATTTATCTTGATCTATATCATAATAATCTTGATTATTATCATATGAATAACCGTATCCATATCCATATCCATAACCATATCCGTAACCATATCCATAACCGTATGCACCAACCCCCTCCTTTACATCGTTAAATATCATAAATGTATTTCCTAATCTATTATTTTTATACATATCATTAGCATATAATAATAATCCTTTCTTTGTATAAGATTGCCTTGTTACATAAAGATTAATATCTGAATATTTTAGTAAAGGTAAAGCATCTGCAACAAGACCTAATGGAGGAGTATCTATAATTACAATATCATAAATAGATTTAACTTCACTTATTAAATTTTTACATTTTTTTCCAAGTGAATCAGCTGGGTTAGGTGGAAGAGGTCCAGAAATTAAAACATCTAAATTATCAACATCTGTACTCTCTATTAAATTTGATAATGGCTCATTATTAACTAAATAGTTAGATAAACCAGAATCATTTTCTAAATTAAAATCTGAATATATTTTAGGGCGTCTTAAATCGGCTCCTATAAGAAGTGTTTTTTTTCCAGATTTTGCAAATACTATTGACAAATTTTCTGCTATGTAAGTTTTTCCTTCACCACTAACAGATGAAGTTACTAGAAATACATTCTTCTCATTTTCTTTAGATAAAAAATTCAAATTTGAACGTAAAGCTCTAAAACTTTCGTAAACAGATGATTTAGGACTTTGATTTGAAAGTAAACCAAATCCACTATAGTTTCTTCCAATTGAACTAATTATAGGTATCTCAGTAATTTTTTCTAAATCTATTCTAGTAACAATAGTATTATTTATTAACTCAGAAATTATAAGAAAAATCAATGGCAACATTATTCCCATTAATAAAGATATCAAGTA
>PAZP01000008.1 GCA_002715565.1 Flavobacteriales bacterium | reverse complement strand
GGAATTAGTTGTATATATTCATTACAGTTTGTCATAATAAAAAAATATTATGGTGACTATAACGCTAGGGTCCACCTCTTCCCATTTCGAACAGAGAAGTTAAGCCTAGTTGTGCCGATGGTACTAGAGTGATATCTGGAAGAGTAGGTAGTTGCCGCCCTATAAAAAAAAGTCCTGATTAAATCAGGACTTTTTTATTATTATAAATAAAATTATTTAGTTTAATTTTTTTAATTCTTTTTTAATAAAATTAGCTAATTCTTTAACATATTCAATTGAAAAATCAAATTTAATACCAGCTGTTTTATATATATCATCTATTGATTTTGTATAACCAAGTTTAAGAGCATTCATATAGTTGTCAAGTGCTTTTTCTCCTAATTTTTTATATGATCTCCACATAGCAATAGCACCAAGTTGTGCCATGCCGTATTCAATATAGTAGAAAGGTACTTCATATAAGTGAAGTTGTTTCTGCCACATTGTTTTATGAGAAGATTCTTGTCCTTTCCAGTTAATAATTTTATTTCCTAATTCAGAATCTATTTCTAACCATTTTTGTTTTCTTTCTTCTGCTGTATGTGGCGTAGTATATATCCAATGTTGAAATCTATCAATAGCTGCAACCCAAGGTAAAGTTCCTAATGCTTTTTCTAATTGCTCTAGTTTAGCTCTTTTAAGTTCATTTAGATTTGAATAAAAAACATTCCAATGATCCATAGATAAAAGTTCCATCGCCATTGATGCTAACTCTGCTACTTCAGAAGGAGTTGATTTAAATTCCGTAAGAGGTAGGTCTCTACTTAAAAAGGAATGAACTGCATGACCTCCTTCATGTACCATAGTTACTAAGTCTCTTTGAGATCCAACAGCATTCATATAAATAAAAGGCACTCCAATTTCATATAAAGGATACATAAAACCACCTGGAGCTTTTCCATTTTTTGATTCTAAATCTAGATGTTTCATTTTTTTCATAATTGAAAGACAATCTCCAAAAAACGGTCTAAGTCTATTGAAACATTCAATTGATAAATCTGTAAGTTCTTTACCTCCTTTAAATGGTTTTAATGGATTAAACCCGTCAACATCAACTGATGTGTCCCATATTTTGTATTCTTTATATCCAAGTTTTTCTTTTCTTTTTTGTTCAAAACAGTTTATTATCGGAACAATTTCTTTTTCAATTGCTTTGTGAAAATTAAAGCAATCTTCTGGTGTATAATCAAACCTACCCATTGCAGCAAACATATAATCACGATAATTATCAAAATTTGCATTTTTTGCAATTTTGTTTCTCAAAACAATTAATTCATCATATAAATCATCTAGATTTTTCTCATCTTTTAATCTTCTTTTTTCTATTTTTTTAAATATTTGTTCTCTCTTTTTTCTATTATTGTCTTTTAGTAATAATGCTGCTTGTTGCATTGTAATATCATTCCCATCTACTTTGATCGTCATCTTAGCAGAAATTTTCCCGTATTCTTGTTGTTTTGCTTTCATTTCAGTAAACAAGGGAATGTTTTCTTCTCTGTATATTTCTATTTGTTTTTTTACATTTCTTAAGTATATATGGTATTTTTTTTTGTTTAAATCTTTTAGAAATTTACTGTTAATTAGTTTTATATTTAATTTATGTGAATAAGGAGAAATTTTAGGAGAAATCTCTTTAATCCAAAAATGAAAACGTTCAGCCAAAACTTTATCTGTTGTGTCAATATTCATTTTTATATACCTCCATGCCATGTCTTCTTCTAAGACAGCTTCAAGTTCAGATCTGTTTAACATCCATTGTTCTAATTCACTTACAGATTTTATTTTTCTTTTTAATAGGTCTTCAAAGAATGGTTTTATTTTATTCCAAGAATCAATTATTAAGTTTTGCGCAACAAATTTTCTTTTGGGTTTAGTTGGTATAGAGATATTTTTTATCATATTTTTTTANTTTTTTANTTTTTTACTTTTTATTTTNTTTACTTNTTTTTCTAAAAATATCATACCTACAGATTGTAGTATATTATACCAATTAATTACTTTTTTTATATCAGATATATATACTTTTTCTTCNTCATAATTTGAAAGAATATTTCTAAAATAACTGATTAACTCATTGCTAGAGGATTTATGAGAAATACTTTTTTGACATTTTTCTTTTTTTGCGATTTTTTTAAAAACCTCACTAAGTGATAGTACATCTTCATATGTGTAAATTCCTATTTCTTCAAGTAGGTTTGCCTGATTATGTGAATGAATNGGAATTCTTTTTTTGTCAATTAAAGATTCAACAATAATTATTTTTTGATTTTGAGANACAACTTTGAATAATCCAGGTTTTCCTGNAATATTAATTAATCCTTTAAGATCCATATGTTAAATTTAGNTTACAAATGTATTGTTTTTTCATATAAATTATTTCTNTATTTCTTTGAAATAAATTTATTAATATTGGAAATAATATATGANATTTAAAAATTTAANAAATACTAAAAAAGTATTTGCATGGTCATTGTATGATTTTGCAGGTCAACCGTTCACAACTATTGTTGTTACTTTTATATATAGTTCTTTTTTTATTAAAAATATAGCTNNTAATGAAACNNTTGGNACTCAAATGTGGTCAAATTCTATTGCAATATCTGCAATNATTGTTGCTTTTTTGTCACCAATTTTTGGAGCAATTGCTGATAAAGGAAGTTTAAGGANGATTTTATTAATGATTTTNACTTTGATTTGTTGTGTNGCAACAATGNCACTNTATTTNCCNGTTGNTGGCCAAGTTTATTTTTCTTTAATATTATTTGTAATTGCCAACGTATCATACGAGATATGTTCAGTATTTTATAATTCTTATTTANCAGATATCTCTAATTCAAAAAATACTGGTGCTATTTCTGGTTTTGCTTGGGGTCTAGGATTTTTTGGAGGTATTATAGCTTTATTATTAATAAATTATTTTTTTGATTTTGATAATTTATTAAATGTTAGAAAAACAAATATTTTTGTTGGAATCTGGTTTTTAATTTTCAGCATTCCTTTATTTGTTTTTATGAAAGATTCTGTGTCATTATCTGTTAGAAATTTATATTTTAAANAATCANTTAAATCTATTTTAAATACTTTTCGTTTAATTTCAAAAAATAAANTAATATTAAATTTTTTAATNGCTCGTTTATTCTATAATGATGGTTTNATTACTATTTTTGGTTTAGGAGGTATCTATGCTGTAACAACTTTAGATTTTACTTTTAGTGAAGTTGTTAAATTAGCCATAGTTNTAAATATATCTGCNGGTCTAGGTTCTTTCATTTTTGGNTATATAGAAGATATCATTGGATATCGAAAGGTTATAAATATTTCTTTGATAGTTTTAATTTTAGCTACANTTATTGCNTTTTTAGCTCCTATGTTTATATATTCAAAGGAGATATTTTGGTTTTCTGGTATTTTAATTGGTTTAATGGTTGGGCCTAATCAGTCTTGTAGTAGNTCTCTAATGTCTCAAATAATNCCTAATAATAAAAAAAATGAATTTTTTGGNTTTTATTCATTTACTGGAAAGGTAACATCTTTTGTTGGACCNTTTCTTTTTGGTGTTNTTACTTCATTTTACAGTCAACAATATGCNCTTTGGATAGTAATNATTCTGTTATTAATAGGTTTTATTATNTTTAATAGGATTAATTTTAATTCTTTAAATTAGCACAATGAGAATTTTTGTTTTATTNTTNTTTTTATTTTACTCATGTACTTATAATGAGTTGNCNCNTATAAATGATGTTAATTCAANATGTGATNCTGAAAACCCTTCTTTNACNGAATGTATTAAGCCAATAATTGTCAATAATTGTGNGGGATGTCATCANAGTAATAGCAATAGTGGTTCATTNGAAAGCTATAATGATATAATANTATATATTGATAATGGNAAACTATTAGATAGAGTNCAAAGGAATGAGAATGATCTGGGATTTATGCCTTTAGGAGGNAGTAAATTAGATGATGAAAATATTAATTTATTAATTAACTGGAAAAATAATGGTGCGCCAAATAATTAGTTGTTTTTTGATTTTATTTTGTTTTATATCAAATGCTCAGCAATATGTTGGNAAAAATGGAAGTATTACTTTTTTTTCTGAAGCNCCAATTGAAAATATACAGGCAATAAATAACAAAGTAGGTGCTGTTTATAATGAATCTAANGGAGAAATAGTATTTTCTTTAAAAATNAANGATTTTATATTCCCAAAAAAATTAATGCAAGAACATTTTAATGAGAATTATTTNGAATCTGATATTTTTCCCATATCAACNTTTCAAGGAAAAATAATTAAGGTTTTGAATAATGATAGTGTTAATGTTGANGGAGATTTAAATATACATGGNAGAACTAATAAGNTAAACGTATCTGGNTTTTTATTTAAAAAAGATANAAGTGTNAAAATTAAAGCTAAATTTCCAATTAAATTAGAAGATTATAATATTAAAATACCAAAGATAGTAATGTATAATATTGCTGAATTTATAGATATATCAGTTAGCATCAAACTAGATANAATAGAATGAGGAATATAATTTTANTAATTATAAATTTATTTTTTAGTTTTTTTNTGATTGCNCAAAATAATTTACTTACATTNTTAAATGAAGAAAAAGAACCATTGTATGTATCTTATTTTTTTAAAGGAACAAAGATTGTTAATGGTCAATCAGTTGAATTGCCATCTANTAATGTTCTAAAATTTAATATACAACATCGTTTTGGACCATTAAATTCTGGATTATATAATCTTTATGGATTAGATTATGCACAAGTAAGATTTAGTTTTGAATATGGATTAAAAAATTGGCTTGCTATAGGTTTAGGTCGAAGTTCTGTATCTAAAACTATTGATGGNAATATAAAATTAAGNTTNAANAGGCAGACTAAAGTCAAAAATATATTTCCAATTACATTAGTNTTAAATTCTGCAATTTATGTTAATCAATATACACATAATGAAAGGGNTTCACCATATTTCTTATTAACANACCAATTAATTTATACACATCAATTATTATTAGCTAGAAAGATTAATCGNAATTTAACTTTTCAACTAACACCNACTTTTATNCATTTTAATTTAATTGATAACTNAGTAAATAGAAATAATGATAATTATTCAATTGGCATTGGAGGGCGACAAAAAATTACTAAAAGAATATCAATTAATGCAGAAACATTTNTNCAAGCTTTTCANTCTTTAGAACANAATGTACTTTCTTTAGGNTTTGATNTTGAGACAGGAGGACATATTTTTCAATTGCATATTAGCAATTCTCCAGCNATGATAGAGCCTTCATTTATAACAAATACATATGGAANCTTTCTAGAAGGAANNATNTATTTTGGTTTTAATATNTCTAGAGTTTTTAATCTAAAAAAATAATTTTTGAATCAGAAGTATGATATAACAATAATTGGTGGTGGTATAATTGGTTTAGCAACAGCATATAGTTTACAAATTAAGTATCCAAAATTAAATTTGTTAATTTTAGAAAAAGAAAAGAAATTAGCATCACATCAAACAGGAAGAAATTCAGGCGTTATACATTCAGGTCTATATTATAAGCCTGGAAGTTTAAAAGCAAATAATTGTGTTTTGGGAAGAAAAAAAATTGTTCAATTTTCTAAAGAAAATAATATTGATTTTGATATTTGTGGAAAACTAGTTGTAGCTACTAATGAAAAAGAAGCTGAATCTTTATTAAAATTAAAAGAAAATGGACTCCAAAATAATTTAAAAAATTTAGAGATTTTAAACCCGTCTGAATTTAAAGAGATTGAGCCACATGTATTTGGAGTTTCCGCTCTTTGGGTTCCTCAAACAGGTATTATCGATTATAGTGCTGTTACTGAAAAATTAGCTGAAAAGATAAGAACAAAAAATAAGAATAGTAAAATAGAAAAATCTTGTAATTTAATCGATTTTGAAGATGAAAATATTTATACTAATATGGGAAAATTTATTTCTAAGCATATTATTTTTTGTGGAGGTTTATTTGCTGATAGATTAGCTTATAAAGATAATCTGGATTTAAATTTTAAAATAGTTGGATTTAGAGGGGATTATTATAAGCTAAAAGATGAAAAAAGATATAAGGTAAATAATTTGATATACCCAGTTCCAAATCCAAGTTTTCCATTTTTAGGCGTTCATTTTACTAGGATGACCAGTGGCGAAATTGAATGTGGACCAAATGCTGTATTTACTTTTAAAAGAGAAGGTTATGGTAAATATGATTTTAATTTTAAAGATACTTATGATGCTCTTTGTTATAAGGGAACTAGAAAATTGTTTATAAATAATTGGAAATTCGGTCTTAATGAATATAAACGGGCATTTTCAAAATCTTTATTTTTGAAAGAATTGCAAAAAATGTTACCTTCGTTGTCAATAAATGATATAATTGAACATAGAAGTGGTGTCAGAGCTATTGCTTTAAATAATGAAGGGTTAATTTTAGATGATTTTAAAGTTTTGAGTACAGATAAAAACATACACATATTGAATGCACCTTCTCCTGCTGCGACTGCTGCTTTATCTATAGGTGATTATGTTAGAAAAAAAGCAACATTAGAATTTAAACTATAGTATAAGATTATTATGATTAAATTTTTTGGATTATTATCAAAAAGAAAAAAAGTAAAACCTCATATTGCTGCATCAATTTTTGTTGTTACTCTTAATAATGTTATTGATCAAGGTTTTATTGAGATTCGTGATTTTATTAATAATAATAATAATCTTGATTCAAATCCTCATTTATCAATTAAGGATATAGATTGGTTTAGAAATATTATCTTTCTTGGAAATATTTATATGCTAGATGAATTTTTTGAAGAGAATGAAAAATTAAAACTAAGAGAATTGATATTAGATGAATTATACAAAGATCTTATAATTGAAAAACAAAATCTAGAAATAGAAAGATTTTTAGATTATGAAAAATATTTTTTAGATTTGATTTCTGAGAATGAATTTACTGTTAATGCTATGGCTTATGCTATATTTGAAAAATATAACATAAACGATTTTCAAGGAGATTTATTTAAGAGAAAAAATAAGCCAAATCCAATTTTTTTTAATGAATTAAAAAATCTGATCAAGCATTTTATATGGAATTGGGAAGATTATTTAGAAAAGAATAAATTAACGTTTTAAATACCTGTATAGTTTGATGGGTTAATTTTCTTTAGCTCACCTTTTACTTCTTCAGTTATTTCTAAATTATCTATAAATTTTGTTATTTCTTTTTTACTAATTATTGTATTTCCTCTGGTTAATTCTTTTAATTTTTCATAAGGGTTTGGATACCCCTCTCTTCTAAGAATTGTTTGTATTGCTTCTGCAACAATCATCCAATTATTTTCTAAATCATCAGCTAGAGTACTTTTATTTATTAATAATTTATCTATACCTTTATGTAATGAAACTAGTGCTATAAGTGTATGGCTAATTGGAACACCAATATTTCTTAAAACAGTACTATCTGTCAGGTCTCTCTGCATTCTTGATATAGGAAGTTTATTTGCCATAAATGTAAAGATACTATTTGCCATTCCTAAATTTCCTTCCGCATTTTCAAAATCTATTGGATTTACTTTATGAGGCATGGCTGAAGAACCTATTTCACCCTTTTTTATTTTTTGTTTAAAATAATCTATAGATATATAACTCCAAATATCTCTGCAAAAATCAATTAAAATTGTATTTATTCTACACATATTATGCATTAGTCCACCTAAATTATCATAATGTTCAATTTGCGTAGTAGTTATTTGTCTTTGTAAACCAAAATTTTTATAAATAAAATTATTTGAAAAATTATTCCAATCAATATTTGGATATGCTACATAGTGTGCATTGAAATTACCTGTAGCACCACCAAACTTTGCGTTAATAGGTATTTTATTTAATAAATTTAATTGTTCTTCAATTCGTTCAATAAACACATATATTTCTTTCCCCATTCTAGTTGGTGATGCTGCTTGACCATGAGTTCTGGCTAACATGGAAATATTTTTCCATTCATTAGATTTTTCTTTTAATAAATCAATAGTTTTTTTTAATGCAGGAAAATATATTTCCTTTAAAGATTCTTTTATCGATAATGGTATCGCAGTATTGTTAATATCTTGAGATGTTAATCCTAAATGAATGAATTCTTTATATTCTGTTATTTTGAGTTCTTCGAATTTATTTTTTATAAAATATTCAACAGCTTTTACATCATGATTAGTAACTGTTTCAATTTCTTTTATTTTTTTTGCATCAGCTTCTGAAAATTTTAAATAGATTTCTCTAAGATTTATGAATTTTTCTTTTGGAAATGATTTTAATTGTTTTAGAGGAATTTGACATAGTGCTATAAAGTATTCAATTTCAACTTGTATTCTATATTTTATCAAAGAAGATTCAGAAAAAAATTTTTGTAATTCTTTAGTTTTAGTGCTATATCTTCCGTCAATTGGAGAAATAGCATTTAGTGGACTTAATTTCATTTACTAATTTATTATTCTACAAATTTAAGCATTTTATTATAAGAACCGAATTTCAATTATATTCTTAATCTTTTCTTAATTTTGACATATGGAAACTATTATAATTTGTATTGTTTTTCTTTTTTTATTTTTCGGTCTAATTGGATGTGTAATACCTGTAATACCTGGACCAATATTTTCTTTAATGGGATTATTTATTTTTCATTTTTTTACTTCTCATAGCATCTCACTTAATTTATTAATGTTAACTATTTTGGTTTTTTTATTTACAATATTAGATTATTGGTTGCAATTATATAGCGTACAAAAATTTGGAGGAGGTAAAAAAGCAATATACGGTACATTTATTGGCTTATTGGTTGGCATGTTTTTTTTTCCACCATTTGGTATAATATTAGGCCCATTAATTGGTGCATTAATTGGTTCATTAATAGAGAAGAAAAATACCTATGATAGTGTTAAAATTGCTTTAGGTTCTCTTTTAGGTTTTATTTTTGGTACTGTTTTAAAAATATCTATTAGCGTATATATAATTTATTTGGTGATTTCTATTTTAATATAATTTATGATAAAAATTTCATCAGTTTCATATCTTAATTCTTTACCATTTATTTATGGACTTAAAGAATCTGATTTGTATTCTGAGATTGAATTATTTTTGGATCCTCCATCTTTATGTGCTGATAAATTAATTAAAGATGAGATTGATATAGGTTTGGTTCCAGTAGTAACACTTCATTCTTTAAAAAATTATAAAATATTATCGGAATATTGTATCGGTTCAGAAGGTGTAGTTGATACTGTATGTGTCTTTTCTAATGTCCCTATTAATCAAGTTAAAACAATTTTATTAGATCCTCAATCCAGAACTTCAGTTGAGCTGTTAAAGATTTTATTAAAAAATCATTGGGGTATAAATCCCGTATTATATACAGAACAAATAGATTCAGAATTAGAGAATAGTAATACTGCTGCTTTAGTAATAGGAGATGATGCATTTCCACTTCATAATAAATTTGAATTTGTGTATGACCTTTCACTTGAATGGAGTACTATGACAGGTATGCCGTTTGTATTTGCAGTTTGGGTAACAAATAAAAATTTAAACCCAAATTTTATTCAGAAATTTAACCAGGCTTTAGATTTTGGTGTTAGAAATATTAATAAATCATTATCCATTTCCAATGTATCTCATGAAATTTTTGTCAAAGATCCTCTAAAATATTTAAATTCTAGGATATCATATAATTTTGATGAAAATAAGAAGAAAGCAATGAATTTTTTTCTAAGTCAAGTTAGTTAAAGTTTTCTTTTACAGATACTATCAATATAATTTTCCAAATCATATAATTTTTTTGGGGCTCCTGAGTAATTTTTAATTTTTTTACTTTTAATTTTAATATAGGATGTTGGTAAATCTGAAATAGGTTTATAGTATTCATTCTTAAGGTTAATGAAATTGATTTTATCTGCCATTTTGAATATATTTTTTATTTCTTTTTTTGATAACTTAAAATTAAACATCCCTTTTTTCTCAACAAATCTTTTTCCATTGTAAATAGCATTACCATTATTAAATATCTCAATTTTATAAACAGGACATGTCCCAAAACATGCTGTTCTTTCTAATGATATTACGCTTACTTCATTATCTTTAAAGATATTGCAGTTAATTAAAAATGATGTAAATAAAGTTAAGAAAATATATTTCAATTTATCTTCTTTTTTTCATTTGCTCTGCTTGTTTTCTTTGTATTTCTTCTAGTTTTTTTTGAAATTTAGATTTTTTCTTTGGATTCTTTTTGTTTTTTTCAATCTCCGCCAAAATTTTATTTTCGTCAATAAATCTTTTCATAAAAAATTGTTGTGAGAATGTAAACATATTTGCAAGGAAGTAGTAGTATGAAAGCCCGGCTGCATAATTATTAAAAAAGCCTAAAAACATAATTGGCATCAAGTACATCATCCATTTCATTTGGGCCATTTGTCCAGTTGCCATGGAAGAATTCATTCTAGTGTATAATAACGTAGATATAGTCATTAAAAGTGTAAATAGACTAACATGGTCTCCATAGAATGGTATTTCAAATGGCAAGTTCATTATCGAGTCGTATGATGATAAATCATCTGCCCATAGAAATTTCTTTTGTCTTAATTCTATTGATGCTGGAAAAAATCTAAACATAGCAATTAGTATTGGGAATTGAAACAGCATAGGAAGACAGCCACCCATAGGATTAACACCGGCTTTTCTGTAAAGACCCATTGTTTCTTGTTGTATTTTCATGGGGTCTTTCCCTTTTAACTTTTCGTTAATTTTATCTATTTCAGGCTTGAGTACTTTCATTTTAGCTTGCGATAGATATGCTTTGTACGTAAATGGAGCAAGAGCTAGTTTTATAATAATAGTTAGTATGAGTATTATTAATCCGTAATTAGTAAAATATTTACTAAGAAAATCAAAGATGTTAATTATTACAAATTTATTAACCCATCCAAAAATTCCCCATCCTAAAGGTAAAATTTCTTCAAAACCTAAATCGTATTGTTCAAGTGTTTTAAAATGATTTGGTCCAAAGTAGAATTGAAAATTATATTGTTCATTTTTTTTATGCTCAAAAGGTAACTCGAATTTGCAATATAAATTTTTAATTGACTTTTTATTTTCAGATTTTTTTGACAATAAATATGATGGCTTGCCAAATCCTTCTTTTGAAATAATTATACTACTGAAAAATTGTTGCTTAAAAGCAACCCATTTTAATTTTGAGTTTACTTCATCCTCATCTTCTTCTGATGTTAGACTAAGGTTATCTGTTTCTTTATCAGAAAGATATTGATAGTAAATACCAGTATACATGTCTTGATTAGATTTGCTTTTTTCAGTTTTTGGAGTTGTCATACTCCATTCCAAATTCATATAATTTATTGAAGATGGAATGAGTTCATCTAATCCTATTAGATTAATCTTAAAATCTATAACATAATTATCTGATATCGTATATATATATTCAATGAATTTATTTTCTTCTAATTCATACCTCATCTTTAGATTTGATCCATCATTATAAGCTTTAAAAAATAAATCAGATGTATTAATACTTGATGCGGTAATAAATTTTAAATTAAATAGACAAGAGTCAATATTGAATAAATTTAATTCTAAAGAGTCATATGTTTGAAATTGTTTTAAAATAACAGATTTTATTTGCCCCCCTTTATTAGATACTAAGGCTTTAATTTTTTCATTTTCTATAATCTCATATTTTTCTTCAACTATTGATGATTTGTGAAATTTTTCAGTGTTATTAATATTTTCATCATCATTGATTTTTATTTCCTTATTAGCTATATCTAGATTACTAACAGTCTTATTTTCTTCAGTGTTTTGATTTATAGAATTATTACTTATTTTTATATTATCTTCTTCTATCTCAGGTAGAAAAAACGTATTAAATACTATCAGAATGATAGCCATAAGAATAAAGCCAATTAATGAATTTTTATCGTACTGTTTCATTATTTTTATGTTTTATCCCAGCATTAATAAAGCTGCAAAATAGTGGGTGAGGTGAATTGACAGTGCTTTTATATTCAGGATGAAATTGGACACCAACAAACCATAAGTGAGCTGGTATTTCAATTATTTCAACAAGATTATGTTCTTTATTAATTCCTGAAGCAATCATTCCTAAATCTTGTAGAGGTTTTTTGTATTTATTATTAAATTCATACCTATGTCTATGCCTTTCTGAAATAATATTTTTTTTATAAGAATGTATAGCGTTAGTTTTTTTGTTTAAATGACATTCATATGAACCCAAACGCATGGTGCCTCCTTTTTTCAGAATATTTTTTTGTTTTTCCATTAAATGTATAACAGGATTAGATGTTGTAGGATCCATTTCCGTTGAATTAGCATCTCTAAGTTTTAATACATTTCTAGCAAATTCGATTACAGCAGTTTGCATACCTAGACATATACCGAAAAAGGGTATGTTATTTTCTCTTGCATATTTTATAGCAATAATTTTACCATCTATACCTCTATCTCCAAATCCAGGGGCTACTAAAATCCCATTTGTTTTGTTTAGTATTTTATTAATATTATGTTTGTTAATATCATTCGCGTGTACCCAATTCAGATCAACTTTACATGATTGCGAAGCTCCAGCATGAATAAGTGCTTCAGATATTGATTTATATGCATCTTGCAGTTCAACATATTTACCCACAACAGTGATAGATATTTTTAATTTAGGATTTTGTAAGCCAATTAAGAATTTTTTCCAATTATCTTCATTGATTATTTTTTTAGTTGGGATATTCAATTTTTTTAATACTACTTTATCCAAACCTTCTTTTTGCATTAATAAAGGAACTTCATATATACTTTTAGCATCCATTGATTCAATGACAGCATTTTTTTCTACATTACAGAATCTTGCTATTTTGGATTTAATATCCTGATTTAATGGTTGTTCGCATCTACATACTAAAATATCAGGTTGAATTCCTGCTTCTAGCAATGTTTTAACAGAATGTTGTGTGGGTTTGGTTTTTAATTCACCAGCTGCTGATAAAAAAGGAACTAAAGTTAGATGGATAAAAAGTGCGTTGTCTTCTAATTCCCATTTTAATTGTCTTACAGCTTCTATATATGGTAGCGCTTCTATATCTCCAACAGTACCTCCAATTTCTGTAATTACCACATCTATATCCTTATTTTTTTCAAGCAAACCAATTCTTCTTTTTATTTCATCTGTAATATGTGGTATTATTTGTACTGTTTTTCCAAGATAATCTCCATTCCTTTCTTTATTAATTACTGTTTGATAAATACTTCCAGTTGTTACATTGTTTGCTTGTGACATTGTGCGATCTAGAAAACGTTCGTAATGACCTAAGTCTAGATCTGTTTCTGCTCCATCATCAGTCACATAACATTCTCCATGTTCATAAGGATTCATTGTTCCAGGGTCAACATTAATATATGGATCTAGTTTTTGGATTGTGACTCTTAAGTTTCTGTTAGTTAAGAGTTTTCCTAGTGATGCAGAGATAATACCTTTTCCTAATGATGAGGTTACTCCACCAGTAACAAAAATATATTTAGTTTTTAATTTAGGCACAGAAAACTGTTTTTATCATGCAAAAATAATATTTCAAGTTAATTAATCTAAATACTGAACACACATTTCACTTTTTAAAAAGACATATTTAAGCCAATACTTGGCATAATCGGTAATTGATCTACCCTTTCATATTTTATCCTATTAAAATAAAAAATATTTTGCCTATTGTACACATTTGTTAGAGAACCAGTGATATTAAGTTGGTATTTATTAATAGAAATTGATTTCGATACTGATACATCTAACCTGTGATAATAAGGTAATCTTCCTTGATTTGTTTCACCATAAATAACACCTAGATTGTTGTCATTATTTTCATTGATACTTGTATAATCAGTGCTTAAATTGGTAAACGTAATATTTTGATAGAATCCTTGTGTTTGTGTAAAAGGAAATCCTGACCCAAGATTCCATCTTGTATCAGCTTTCCAACTCTTATTTTTTCCAAATTTATATGATATAACAAGATTAGCGTTGTGGCGTCTGTCAAAATGAGGTGTGTAAGTAGTAATATCATCTGTTCTTTTACTCATGCCTAGAGAGTATACGCTCCATATATACAAGTTTTTATTTTTGTATCTTATTAGTGCATCGATACCCTGTGCAATACCATTTTCTATTATAAAATCGTTATCTGTATTAAAAATTTTGTTTCTATTAATATTTGTTAATTGCGTAAAGTCTTTAATATATCCTTCAAGTTGGACATCTATATTATTATTAAGATCATATTCAAGTCCAGCTATAATATGACGAGCTTTTTGAAATTTTTGTGAATATGATTCTCCATTTGATTGTGGTGGTATGTTTTCTGGTGATGAAATAATTCCAGAAAAAAGATTAACAACATCTCTATCAGAACTAGTGCTAAGTATGTTTTGTGAATAAAGACCAGATGCAATTTTTAATCTTAATTGATCTGTAGCAATATACTTTATTCCTATTCTTGGTTCAGGAGAGATGCCAAGAGTGTATTTTTGTAATCTAAATCCAGTCTCAATAATCCATCGAGTACTATTTAATTGGTAATTAATGAAAGCAGAAAACTCCGATGTGTTTTCATTTTGTTCAATTTTAGTGTTAACAGAATTATATGTTAGAAATTTTGTTGAGAAACCATGAATATCAAATCCATATTTCACTTTCCCTTTTTTTGGGAAAGAGGTAAAATCAAAACCCATATCATAACCACTAATACCACTTTCTCTTAATGCAAATCCAGCTTCGTTTAATGAAATAATATATCCAGAATATGCAAAATTCCCTTCAATTAAAACTGGTGATCCTGATGGGATTAATATAAATTCAGCACCTAAACCATTTGATTTCCAATCTAATTCAGATATATTTTCATAATTCACATTATCTTTAAAATTAAAGCTAAATATATTTAATTTGCTACCATTTTTACCATGTAGTGATATTTTTCCATATAGGTCAGTATATGAGTATGGAAGACCTTTGTCATCAAAAAAAAGAATAGGTTCTTTATAAAACAGTTCAGAACTTTTATCTAAGTATGATGTTTTTCCTGAAAAAATGAATGAGGCATTTCCTTTTTTATTTAAAGGTCCNTCAGTAAAAATTTTTGATCCAAACGTATTTGCTGATAATTTTCCAGAAAATGATTTTTTATTTCCATCTATGGTTTTAATATCCATTATTGATGAGACTCTACCNCCATATTCAGCACTGAAGGCTCCTGTATAAACATCAGTGTTTNTAATTATATCTGTNTCAAATACAGAAAATAAACCTATTGAATGAAATGGACTGTANATTGTCATGCCNTCTAGAAGAACTTTATTTTGTATAGGNGANCCTCCTCTAATATATAGTTGTCCTCCTTGATCTCCAGTAAAAATAACTCCNGGTATAACTTGCATATATTGCGCTAAATCAGGTTCTCCACCTATNGTTGGTATCATAGTTAAATCTTTTTTNGAAATTTTAATAGCTGCAGCTTTAACTTCTGTTTTCATTTCAACTCGTTCAGCAGATATTTTAACTTCATTTAGATTTATACTTGATTGTGATAATTCAAGATTTTTGGTTATTATTTGATTTTTTTTAACATTTATATTTATGACTGTAGAATCATATCCTATGTATGTAGCGATTATTGTATAATTTCCTGGTTTTATATTCGATATATTATACATGCCGTTAATGTCAGTAGCAGTACCAATAGTTGTTCCTTTTATAATAACATTGCAAAACATTACGGCTTCTCCATTTGATTTGTCATATATAAAACCTCTAATAGTACTGTTTTGTGCAGAAAGATTTATTGTTAAAGCATGTAAAATTAGAAATAAAATGATTTTTCTCATTTAGTAGGATTTAGTGTGCAAATATAATTATATAGCTATTATATATATAAAATTTTCAAGGTCAATTCCTTTAACAATTCACTATGTGGTGTTTTATTATTTTTCACCCCTTTACTTCTTTGATCATAACTGTCAAGAAATTCTAATATCCTATATATTTTTATTCTTGAAAAATTGTTGTAGGCAATCTTATATTGATTAATGAAAAAAGGATTAATTTTTAATACATTAGATATAGTTTTTTGATCTTTGTTTTTTAATTCGTATAAAAAAAGTACTTTTTGAAAGAAATTAAATAAACTACTAATAATTGGTATAATGTTATAATTTTTTGGATTTTTTTCAAAATGATTTATAATTCGGTTTACTTTAATATTATTTCTTTCTGCCAATGAATTTTGTAGTTCAAATATATTGTAATCCTTACTAATACCAATATAGTGTTCTATAATTTTTGCATCTATTATATTTTTATTGTCTATTACTAACATTAATTTATTTAATTCGTTGGTTATTTTTGTTAGATCTGATCCAAGAAATTCAGTTATTATTACTGTTGCGTTATTGTCAATTTTATATCCTTTTTCTTTAACGTAATTATTAATCCATATAGGAATTGCATTTTCATATAATTTTTTGCTTTCAAACACAATACTATTTTTGTATATGATTTTTCCAATTTTTTTTCTTTTATCAATAGTTTTGTTTCTATATGAAAAAATTAAAATAGTACTTTTTTGGGGATTATATAAATAATCTTCTAATAACTCTATTTTTTTTAAATCTTGTGCATCTTTAACTATAATTACTCTTTTTTCTGAGCCAAAGGGAAATTGTTTTGCCTCAAGTATAATCTCTTCTATATTTGTGTCTTTTCCATATAATATAATTTGATTAAAATCTTTTTCTTCTTCTAATATTATATTTGTAAAAGCGTTAGTAATTTTATTAATGTAGTAAGGTTCATCTCCTAAAAGAAAATAAACAGGTTGTGTTTCTTTATTTTTAATTGATGATATGAGTTCTTTATAATTCATTTACATTTGCTTTATGAAGATGCCTAAATTAAATTTACCAGATATGAATTTCAAAAGTAAATTACTTAATGGTAATACGCAAATTTTTGATAAGGTAAGAAAAAGATATGTAAAGTTAACACCTGAAGAATGGGTTAGGCAGAATTTTATAAATTACTTACATTTTTACAAAAATTATCCATTGGGTTTAATGGCAATTGAAAAAGTAATTAAATATAATTCTATGAATGTCCGTGCTGATATAGTTTTGTATAATCAGAACAAAAAACCATATTTAATAGTGGAGTGTAAAGCTCCTAATGTGTCTATTACTAAAGATACTTTTTATCAAATTACTAAATATAATTATAAGCATAATGTACAATTATTTATTTTAACAAACGGATTAAATCATTATTGCTGTAGGATTGATTATTTAAATAAAAACATTAAATTTTTAAATGAAGTGCCACTATATG
This sequence comes from Flavobacteriales bacterium, assembly GCA_002715565.1. GTDB lineage: Bacteria > Bacteroidota > Bacteroidia > Flavobacteriales > BACL11. Next base: position 50,615 of record PAZP01000008.1, on the reverse strand, counting down.
AAAGTATTTAACATTTCAATAGTATTTCTAAGAACATAACTTTTCTTTTGGCGGAGAAAATCGAGTTAGATCTATATTTTTCACTGCATTATTATATTCTTCTAAGCTAGGTGTTCGGCCAAGAATTGCTGATAAAGCTACAACAGGTGTTGAAGCAAGTAGTGATTCCCCTTTTTTTCTTTCAGAATCAGCTACAACACGACCTTTAAATAGTCTAGTAGATGTAGACATAACTGTATCTCCTTTTTCAGCTTTTTCTTGATTTCCCATACAAAGATTACATCCTGGTCTCTCTAAGTACATCATATTTTTATATTCAGTTCTTGCAGTATTTTTAGGATTATTATCATCAAATTCAAAGCCAGAATATTTTTGTAATATTATCCAATCACCTTCTTCTTTAAGTTCCTCAATAATATTATAAGTAGGAACAGCAACAACAAGAGGAGCTTTAAATTCTACTTCATTTTGAGTTGTTTCTAAATTTCTTAGTATTTGGGCAAGTATTTTTAAATCTCCCTTATGAACCATACAAGAACCAATAAAACCAAGGTCAATTTTTTTATTTCCTTTATAGTATGAAAGTGGTCGAATTGTATCATGAGTATATCTTTTAGATATATCTTCATTGTTTACATCCGGATCTGCAATCATAGGTTGAGATATAATGTCTAAATCTACTTCAAATTCTGCAAAATAATTAGCGTTATTGTCTGGAATTAAAGCAGGTTTAACATTTGTTTCTATTTCTTTTATTCTATTTTTTGCTTTACTGATAAGTCCAAAAAGAACTTTTGCATCATTATCCATCCCTCTATCAATCATTATCTGTATTCTTTTAATAGCAATTTTCAGTGATTGTATTAAGGTTTTGTCTTGTGATATACAGATGGATGCTTTAGCTTTCATTTCAGCTGTCCAATCTGTAAATGTAAATGCTTGATCAGCAGCAAGTGTTCCTAAATGCACTTCAATTATACGACCTTGAAAAACATTTTCTCCGCCAAAATTTTTAAGCATTTGTGATTGAGTAGCATGAACAATGTCACGAAAATCCATGCTATCATTCATTTCTCCCTTAAAAGTAACTTTTACAGATTCAGGTATAGGCATTGAGACTTCTCCAGTTGCAAGTGCAAGTGCAACTGTACCAGAGTCTGCACCAAAAGCAACACCTTTGGACATTCTTGTATGTGAATCCCCACCTATTATAATTGACCAATCATCAATAGTAATATCATTTAAAACTTTATGAATTACATCTGTTAGTGGTTTGTATTTTTGCTTAGGATCTCTAGCGGTAATCAAACCAAAATTACTCATAAAATTCATGAGTTTTGGGATGTTTTCCTGAGATTTTTTGTCCCAAACGGAAGCAGTATGACATCCTGATTGGTATGCACCATCAATATTTTGAGAAATAGTTGTTGCAGCCATTGATTCTAATTCTTGTGATGTCATTAATCCTGTTGTATCTTGTGATCCAACAATATTTACCTTAACTCTTACATCTGAACCAGCATACAACACTTTATCTTTTTGTACCCCAATAAGATTTTGATTAAATATTTTTTCTACTGCTGTCAATCCTTGATTTTCGTATGATATTTCTTTTGATGAAGCAAATACTTGAGGAATATCTTTTTTGAGAGTTTCTGAAGCGAATGTTTGAAGTTTTTTTCCAAATACAACAGCATAAGAGCCTTCTGCTCTTATGAATTCCATTTTCTGTGGTGTAAGAGCCGATGAAATATCACAAAGCATTTTATTTCCTTTATAAAGCTTCTTCTTTTTTGTGTTTATTGTCAGAACTGTTCCAGTATCTATTGAGTATAGTTGCTCTAGTACAGGGTCATTATTTTTATCTATGATTAAATTTCCATTACTATCTTTTTTCTTTCTCCAGTTTTTTAAATCTATTCCTATGCCACCAGTAACTCCTACAGTTGTTAGAAAAATTGGTGAAATGCCATTTGTTCCAGCTACTATTGGAGCTATATTAATAAATGGGACATATTCACTAGCTTGTTTTCCTATCCATAGAGCCACATTATTGACTCCAGACATTCTTGATGAACCTACACCCATTGTCCCTTTTTCTGCAATCAGCATTATTTTCTTTTTAGGGTGTTTCTTTTTTAATTCTAATAATTCTTCTTGTTTTTTTTTGTTATGTTCAAATAAGCTTTTTCCATGAAGTTCTCTATCAGATCTAGAATGAGCATCGCTACCTGGAGATAATAGATCTGTAGATATATCTCCGATTCCAGCAACAAATGTAACAACTTGAATTTCCTCTTCAATTTCAGGTAATTGAGTAAAAAATTCAGCATTTAAATAGCTTTCAATAATTTCTTTTGCAATTCCACTTCCATTTTTATAAGCTTCTTTTAATCTTTCTGTATCTTCATCATATAGAAAGACTTGTCTTTTTATAATATTGGCTGCTTTCTTGGCTAATAGATTGTCATTCCCAAGAGCAATATCTAACAAGGATTTAACTGATGGGCCTCCTTTCATGTGAGATAAAAGTGTAAAAGCATAATCAATATCAATTTCCTTTACACTTTCTTTTTGAAGTATTATATTTTTTAAAAATTTAGCCTTTACTTTTGCAGCGCTTGTTGTACCTGGAATTGTATTGTAAATGAAAAATCCTAAACATGCTTTTCTATCTTTATGATTAACATCTTTAATTATTTCTATAATATCATTTAGTAGATCTTCATTTTCTATAGGTTTTGCATTTAAACCCTCAATTCTTCTTCTGCTTATCTCTTGAATATATTCTTGATATTTTTTCATATTAATTTGGAGTTGCTGTATATTCTATAATTGAATTATTAAAGCTGATATAATGATTTGACCAGGAATAGTTTACACAGTAATAACCATAAATTGATAGTTTTGATTCCTCTTTCAGCCATAATCCTTCTAATACAGCTTCAATACGTGTTTCGACAATACTCAAAATTTCCCATGCTTTCCCAAGTAACACGATAGTATCATTGGTAGGCGAATAATGTATGTTAGGATTAGTAATTGCAGTTACAGGTTCTGTTTTGGTAATATTAATCACTTGATTGAACTTTAAGTTGTTTTGAGAAAAAGTATTAGAGGTTATCAAAATACAAAGAGTTAAAAGTGATTTTTTAAAATCCATCTTTTTTAATTAATCAATAAAAAAGTTTATACCTCTATTCTGCAATCACTTTAAAAGGTAAGCTAATACTTACATTTCTATGTAATCTTATCTCAGCATTATAATCTCCTATTTCTTTTATTGAGGTTAATTTGATAAACTTTGAATCTAATTCATACCCCATTGATGACAATGTTTGTACAAATTGTGTTACTTTAATAGATCCAAATAGTTTGATTCCTCCTTCAGCAACTTTAGCTTTAATTATTACATCTAATGATTTAAGGCTATCCGCTAATTTATTTGCCTTTTCAATTTCTTTTTCATCTTTTTGCTGTTGCTGTCTCAAATTTTCTTCTAATACTTTAATAGCTGATTTAGTAGCTAAAATTGCATATCCTTTAGGAATTAGATAGTTTCTTGCATATCCGTTTTTTACAGATACAATTTCGTTTTTAAAACCTAATTTTTCAATATTTTCTTTTAATATAACATCCATTTTTTCTGATTTATTTTAAATTATCACCTACATAAGGAAGAAGCGCAATTTGTCTTGCTCTTTTAATTGCAACAGCTAATCTTCTTTGAAACTTAAGAGAATTGCCAGTAATTCTTCTTGGTAAAATTTTACCTTGTTCATTTAAAAATCTCATTAGAAAATCTGGGTCTTTATAATCTATATATTTAATTCCCATTTTTTTGAAACGACAGTATTTTTCATGTTTGTTAATTTCAATATCAACAGGAGATAAATATGTTACATCATTTTTTGCCATTATTATTTGTTTTTTACTTTATCAGTTAATTTTTTCTTTCTTTTCTCAGCATATTCAAGAGCAAACTTATCTAGTTTAACAGTTTGCCATCTTAATATACGTTCTTCTCTCTTGAACTCTATTTCAAGATCATTAATAAATGAACCGTTTGCCTGAAACTCAATCAAATAGTAAAAGCCAGTTTTCTTTTTTTGAATTGGGTATTTTAATTTTTTTAACCCCCAATTTTCTTCATGAGTGATTTTATTTTTTTTATTTTTTGTAAAATCACTAATTTTTTTTACTGTTTCCTTTACCTGATCTTCAGATAAAACGGGATTCATAATGAAAACAGTTTCGTATGTGTTCATAAATGTCTTATTTATAATTAGGGCCGCAAATTTAATAAAAATCATTCGACAAACTACAATTTTATTGTTTTTTTATTTTTAGAAATATTTTGTTATTTCTTTCAAAGAAATGTTAGTTTTGCTTTTTGTTTTTTATTATGACTGATTTTGTTGTTTCTGCTAGAAAATATAGACCAAAAAACTTTGATGAAGTTGTAGGTCAAGATACAATTACTTTAACTTTAAAGAATGCTATAGAGAACAATAATTTAGCTCAATCTTTTTTGTTTTGTGGGCCTAGAGGAGTGGGTAAAACGACCTGTGCAAGAATTTTAGCTAAACAAATTAATGAATTTAATAATGATCGCGAAGATTTTTCATTTAATATATTTGAATTAGATGCTGCTTCAAATAATTCTGTTGATGATATTAGATCCTTAGTTGAACAAGTAAGAGTTCCTCCTCAAGTTGGTAAATATAAAGTATATATTATTGATGAGGCACATATGCTATCATCCCAAGCTTTCAATGCTTTTTTAAAAACTTTAGAAGAGCCACCCGAACATGCTAAGTTTATACTCGCTACTACAGAAAAACATAAAATTATTCCAACAATTTTATCTAGATGTCAAATTTTTGATTTTAAAAGAGTTAGTATTAAGGATATTTGTAATCATTTATCATTTGTTTCTAAGAAAGAAGGTGTTAATGCAGAAGAAGAAGCTTTGCACTTGATTTCTCAAAAATCTGATGGTTCAATTAGAGATGCACTTTCACTATTTGATAGATTAGCGAGTTTTTCTCAAAAAGAATTAACCTATAAATCAACAATCACTAATCTCAATATATTAGACGAAGATAGTTATTTTGAAATCGTTACATCTTTATTATCTAATGATATTACTACATTACTTAATCAATTTAATTTGATTTTAGAAAATGGTTTTGACGGTCATCATTTTATTAATGGTTTGGCGCAACATTTAAGAGATTTATTAGTTGCTAAAGATGAAGGAACCCTAAAGTTATTAGAGAAATCAGAGATTTCAAAGCAAAGATATCAAGAACAATCGCAAGAATGTGATATTAAATTTCTTATACAGGCATTAGAATTATGTAATGAGTGTGATGTTGCCTATAAATCAACTCATAATAAAAGATTATTAGTTGAACTGTGTTTAATGCGAATTTCCTCTATGAATCTTTTGGGTGATAAAAAAAAAAATAATAAAAATTTTGTTGTAAATCAACAAGAAAAAGTTTTAGATAGCAAAAATAATAATGAAAAAATAACGATTGATAATTCTGAAAAAAAAATTAACAGAGACATATTAGATGAAAAATCAAAATATAAAGATCAAATATCAGAAGAATTGGAAATAGTAGAAAAGAGTATAAATTCATCATTTCCCAACATACATGATGATAAAATAAAAGAATCTAAAACAATTTCAATTTCATCATCTTTAAAAGCTAAAGTTGAAGATAAAGAAAAACTATTGCAGAATTTAGAAGCCAATACAGTATTTTCATATAATAAATTCCAAAAAGTATGGAGTGATTTACTTGCAGATATTAAGATTAAGGGTCAAACAAATCTTTATATAATTTTATCTTCTCATAAGCCAGAAATTAAAGATAAATTTAATATTTTATTGCCAATTAATAATAGTTCACAAATAGAAATATATCGAGAAAATGAAATGAAAGTGTTAAGTTTTCTAAGAAAAAGATTAGAAAATGGTAGCGTTAATATTGTTTTAGAAGTAATTAATGAAGTCGAAAAGATGAAACCATATACTAATCAAGATAAATTCCAGGCTATGATTAAAGAAAATCCGCAACTAAATTCTTTACGTTTAAAATTAGGATTAGACCCAGATTATTAACTAAAAATATAACTATGAATATTAAACAGATTACAACTTTTATATTGATTTTACTAGCAATAGTATATTTTACAATTAATGCAAAAAAACAAATGGATAAAATTGAAAACAATTATAAATCGATACCTAATGATCCATTAAAAGCAAGAGTTTATACGCTTGATAATGGGTTAAAAGTATATTTGACATCTTATAAAGATGCTCCAAGAGTACAAACCAACATTGCTGTAAGAGCTGGAAGTAAAAATGACCCAGAAAATGCAACAGGTCTTGCGCATTATTTAGAACATATGCTATTTAAAGGTACTGATATTTATGGAACATTAGATTATGAAAAAGAGAAACCTTTACTCGACCAAATTGAGCTTCTGTATGAGGAATATAGATCTATTGACATGTCAGATGATACAAATAGAAATAGAGTTTGGAATAAAATAGATTCAGTTTCAGGCTTAGCTGCAAAATATGCAATTGCAAATGAATATGATAAAATGGTTACAAGTTTAGGTGCTAAAGGAACTAATGCTTATACTTCAAATGAAAAAACAGTTTACATTAATGATATTCCTTCAAATCAGATTGAAAAATGGTTAAAATTAGAGGCGGAAAGGTTTCGTATGCCTGTATTCAGACTTTTTCATACTGAGTTAGAAGCAGTTTATGAAGAAAAAAATATTAGTCTTGGTAATGATGGAAGAAAAATGTTTCAAGCATTAATGGATGGTTTATTTCCAACTCATCAATATGGACAGCAAACTACTATTGGTACTATAGAGCATTTAAAAAATCCTTCATTAACTGAAATAAGAAAATATTTTAATAAATATTACGTACCAAATAATATGGCAATATGTCTTTCTGGAGATTTTGATTATGATGAAACGATAAAGTTAGTAGATAAGTATTGGGGAAGTTTTGAAAGAATGGAAGATCCAGAATTTACAGTTATTAAAGAATCCCCTATAGCTTCTCCGCTATATAAAGATGTGTATGGCCCTGAGGCAGAAAGATTGTATGTTGGGTTTAGGTTAAATGGTGCGAAATCAAAAGATGCTAAGATCTTATCTATGGTTGATATGATTCTATCAAATACCACAGCAGGATTAATTGACATAAATCTTAACCAAACCCAAGAAATTATTGGAGGAGGGTGTTTTCCATATGTTTTAAAAGACTATTCAATACATGGTTTTTATGGTTCACCTAGGAAAGGTCAAACACTAGAAGAAGTTAAAGATTTATTACTTTCTCAAATAGATGAGTTAAAATCAGGTAATTTTCCAGATTGGTTAATGGATGCTATTATTTCTGACTTTAAATTAAATTTAATTAAGAAATATGAAACAAATACTGGACGGGCAAATGAATTTGTAGAAGCATTTATTTTAGATATACCATGGGAAGATTATCAGCAACAAATTAATGATCTAGAAAAAATTACTAAGCAGGAAATAATAGATTTTGTAAATAAAAATTATTCTGATAATTATGTTGTTGTTTACAAAAGAAATGGTGAGGATAAATCATCTATTGAGGTAACAAAACCTAAAATTACACCTGTTTCTGTAAATAGAGAAGATCAATCTAAATTTTTGGTTAATCTTTTAGCAGAGCCAATAAATGAAATTCAACCTGATTTTTTAGATTTTAAAAAAGATCTTAATAGTTCTAAAATAGGTGATGTCAATTTTCTTTATAAATTTAATAATGAAAATCAACGATTTCAAATAAAATATATTTTTGATATGGGTACAGACCATAATAAAAAATTTGATCTTGCAGTTGACTATTTAAAATATTTAGGAACTGATGAGATTACTCCTGCTCAAAAGCAACAAGAGTTTTATAAATTAGGGTGTAGTTTTTCAGTATCTTGTACNAGTGANAAAATAGAAGTTGTTTTAAGTGGATTNTCAGATAATTTTGAAAAATCGGTTGTGTTATTTGAAGATATATTAGCAAATGCTGTTGCTGATGAAGAAGCGCTTANTGATTTAAAACAAAATATTTNAAAAAGCAGNGCAGATGCGAAATTGAACAAGCAGATTATTTTGTGGAGAGGAATGAGTAACTATGCTAAATATGGTTCAAAATCATCTTTTACAAATATTCTCTCTTCAAATGAGTTAGATAGTATATCATCTACAGAATTAATTGCAATTATTAATAGCTTGTTAACTTATAAGCACCGTATCACTTATTATGGACCAGATAAATTTAATACTGTTATTAAAAAACTTGAAAAATTGCATGTAAATAAATCAAATTTAAAATCTATACCTGAAAAAATCGATTTTGTAGAAAACCCTATGAAAGAACCTATTGTATATGTTTTAGATTATGATATGCCTCAAGCTGAAATATTAATACTTTCTAAAGGAGAAAAATTAAATGTAGCAAAGACTCCTATTATAAAATTACATAATGAGTATTTTGGCGGAGGGATGAGTTCTATAGTCTTTCAAGAAATGAGAGAATCAAAAGCATTGGCTTATTCTGTATATAGTGCATATAGAACTCCAAATAAAAAAGAAGATAGACATTATTCTATGTCTTACATAGGTACTCAAGCAGACAAATTATCTGAAGCTATGAAAGGTATTAATGATTTGCTAGATACAATGCCTGAAGCAGAAATTAATCTAACTAACGCAAAAGAATCTATTTTAAAGAAAATAAGAACAGAAAGATTAACTAAGGCAAGCGTGTTAAATCAGTATGAAAAAGCATTTAAAATGGGAGTTGATTATGATCTCAGGATAGATATTTTTAATCAAGTTGAAGAGTTTGACATGAAATCATTAGTTGATTTTCATAATACTCATATGAATAATAATACTAGAGTTGTTATGGTTTTAGGTTCAAAAGATGATCTTGATTTAGATGTGTTGAAAAAATACGGAGAAATTGAGCATTTATCTTTAGAAGATGTTTTTGGGTATTAGTTTAAGATATATAATAAAAAATGAAAGCAAATAATTCTAAAATAATTTATACTCTTACTGATGAAGCTCCAATGTTAGCTACTCATTCTTTATTTCCAATTATTAGTTCATATGTTGGAAAAGCTGGTGTGAAGTTAGAAATAAAAGATATTTCTTTAGCAGCTAGAGTTTTAGCTTCATTCCCAGATTATTTGAAAGAAAATCAAAAAGTTCAAGATGATTTAAGTGAACTTGGTCAATTAGTGAAAAAACCAGAAGCTAATATTATTAAATTGCCTAATATATCAGCTTCTATACCGCAGTTAATTTCAACTATTGAAGAATTGCAAGAGAAAGGCTATGATATTCCATCATATCCAGAACATCCGAAAAATGAACAAGAAAGAGAGGTGCAATCTAGATACAATAAAGTTAAAGGTTCTGCTGTCAACCCAATATTAAGAGAAGGTAATTCAGATAGAAGAGCTCCTATTGCAGTAAAAAATTATGCTAAAGTTAATCCTCATCCTATGGGTTCTTGGAGATCAGATTCTAGAACACATATAGCTACAATGAAGAAAGGAGACTTCCATCATAATGAAAAATCTATCACCATTAATAAAGAAACTAAAATAAGAATCGAATTTAATTCTTCTGAAGGTGATTCTCTTATTTTAAAAGATGATTTTAATATTTTAAAAAATGAGATAATAGATGCATCTGTTATGTCTAAGAAGTTGCTTTTATCTTTTCTAGAGGAAGAAATAAATGATGCTAAAAATAAAAATATATTACTTTCACTTCACATGAAAGCAACTATGATGAAGGTATCTGATCCTATTATTTTTGGATATGTAGTTAATGTATATTTTGCAGATTTAGTCAGAAAGCATCATTTGACATTTAATCAATTAGGTGTTGATTTTAGAAATGGTTTTGGTGATTTATATGACAAAATAGATATTCTTCCTACAAAAAAGAAAGAAGAGATTATATCTGATATAAATCATATACTAAATAATAATGCTCCTTTGGCTATGGTTGACTCTGATAGAGGAATTACTAACTTACATGTACCATCAGATGTTATAATTGATGCTTCAATGCCTGCTATGATCAGAAACGCTGGCTGTATGTGGAATAAAGAAGGAGATAAAGAAGATACCAAAGCAATAATTCCTGATAGTTCATATGCTAGCATATATATTGCTACTATTGATTTTTGTAAAGAAAATGGTGAATTTGATCCAGCTACTATGGGAACTGTGCCTAATGTTGGTTTGATGGCCCAAAAAGCTGAAGAATATGGTTCTCATGATAAAACATATGAAATCACTAAAAAGGGTGTTGTTAAAATTATTGATAATAATAACAATACTTTAATTGAACATCAGGTTGAAGAAGGCGATTTGTGGAGAATGTGTCAAACAAAAGATCTACCAATAAAAGATTGGGTAAAGCTAGCAGTTAAACGATCACGTTTAACAGGATGGCCTGCTGTTTTTTGGTTGAATGAAAAAAGAGCTCATGATGCTGAGCTTATCAAAAAAGTAGAGAAATATCTTAAAAATCATGATACAAATGATTTAGATATTAGGATTTTACCTCCATATGAAGCTACTATATTTACATTAAATAGAGTAAAAAAAGGAAAAAATACGATTTCTGTTACAGGAAATGTTCTAAGAGATTATTTAACTGACCTTTTTCCAATTTTAGAGCTTGGAACATCAGCTAAAATGTTATCAATTGTACCTTTAATAAATGGTGGAGGATTATTTGAAACTGGTGCTGGAGGATCTGCTCCAAAGCACGTGCAACAGTTTTTGAATGAGGGTCATTTACGATGGGATTCATTAGGTGAATTTATGGCAATAGGTGTTTCTTTAGAGCATCTATCACAGTTTGAGAATAATCCAAGAGCATCTATTTTATCTAGGACATTAGATCTAGCTATTGAACGTTTATTAAAAGAAAGGAAGTCTCCGAAAAGACAAGTTAATGAAATTGATAATAGAGGATCTCATTTTTATTTATCGATGTTTTGGGCAGAGGAGTTAGCAAGACAGCAGGAAGATACAGAGCTTTCTTTAACTTTTTCTGATTTACATAATCAGTTAAAGGATAAAGAATTAGATATACTTTCTGAATTAAATGAAAATCAAGGAAATGTACATGATATAAAAGGATATTATATGCCTTGCAAAGATTTAGTTTCAGCATTTATGAGACCTAGTAATATATTAAATAAACTGATAGATAATTTTTAATATTATATTATTGTAACTTCATTTTCTAGTTCGATATTATATATTTCTTTTATCTTTTTTTTGATAATTTTTGCCAGATTTAGAATATCTTTTCCGCTTGCATTACCGTAATTTACAAGTACAAGAGCTTGGTTTTTATGTACTCCTGCATCACCAATTCTATATCCTTTCATTCCTGCATTATCAATTAGCCATCCAGCAGCAATTTTAATTTTTTGTTCAGAAATTTGATATCCAATAATCTCAGGAAATTTTTTTTTGAGTTTTTCAAATTTTTGCCTTGTAATAGTTGGATTTTTAAAAAAACTACCACAGTTTGCTAATTGCTTAGGGTTTGGAAGTTTTTTGTTTCGAATGTTGCTTACAGCTAAACTAATATTTTTCGGATTTGCATCTAATTTTAGTTTTTTTAATTCGTTTGAAACATCTCCATACGATGTTATATTTAAATGTGACTTACTTAGTTTAAATAATACATGAGTAATTATATATTTATTTTTAAGTTTCTTTTTAAATATAGACTCTCGATATTTAAATTTACAATCTACATTTTTAAATTCTTTAATTTTATTGCTTTTTATTTCAACAGCTATAACTTTTTCTATTGTATCTTTCACTTCCATTCCATATGCTCCTATATTTTGAATTGGGCATGCCCCTACATTTCCTGGAATTAATGCTAAGTTTTCAATTCCTGAATAATTATTATTAACACTCCAAGACACAAAATTATCCCATAATTCTCCTGCACCAACTTTCACAGTTATATGTTGTTTGTTTTCTTTGATTATAGATATTCCACAAATATTATTATACAAAATAGTACCTTCAAAGTTTTTTGTAAATAACAAATTGGATCCGCCACCAAGTATTAAAAGTTTTTTATTATTTTTTTTAAGCAAATAATTTAATTGTTCTAATGAAGAAAATTTCGCAAAATTACTAGTAGTTACATCCAGTTTAAAAGAATTATAATTTTTTAAAGAAAAATTTTTTTTTAAGTAATTCATTTATAGAGTTGTTGGGTCAATTTCCTCTAAGTTTTTATTTGTACATTTTATAGTTCTTGATGGAAATTTTCGTATAATTTCATAATCATGAGTAGCAATTATTACTGTTGTTTTTTCATGTTCATTAATTTCTTTTAACAGGCTAATTATTTTTTCAGATTTGTTTGGGTCTAAATTGCCTGTTGGTTCGTCAGCTAAAATAATTTCAGGATAATTTAATAAAGATCTAGCAATAACTGCTCTTTGTTGTTCCCCTCCAGATAGTTCATAGGGCATTTTATTTTGATACCCATTTAAATATACTTTATTTAAGACTTCTAATATTCTATTATTAATTTCCTCCTTATTTTTCCATCCAGTTGCCTCAAGAACGAATTTTAAATTTTCATATATATTTCTATCTACTAATAATTGAAAGTCTTGAAACACTATTCCTAATTTCTTTCTTAGTGTAGGGATTTGTTTGTCTAATATTTTTGAAATATTAATATTAGCTATATTTATTTCACCTGAATTAATTTTTTGTTCAGCATATAATGTTTTTAATAATGAGCTTTTTCCACTTCCAGTATCTCCTATTAAATAAATAAAATCACCTTTATTAATTGATAAAGAAATATTTTTAAAAATTTCTTGATTCATTTGCATTAAAGAGACATTATTTAATTTAATCATATTAATTTAGCTTAGGATATGTTTTTTTATTTTTCCAAAGGGCATAGATTTTAGTAGCTTTAAAATTTGATGTGACTCTTTTTCTAAATTATTTTTTTTTAAACCTTTCTCTGCTTGACTTAATCTAAAGTATGCAATTAAAGTCATTTTTTCATCTCTTATTTGGACAAAGTCTGGAATAATTTTTGTTCCTTTTATTTTTAAGATATATAACATACTACAAAATAAATATATTTATTGTGTAATATAAGAGAAAAAGTAGTATTAATTGTCAAGAAAACATGTTGAAAACTTCAATTCCTTTTCTGTAATTGAAAATTTATTATCGTTAATTTTAATCAACTAAATATTTATGTTAAAAAATCATTTATTATTTTGTTTTATAATATTAACACATTCTGTTTTTAGTCAAACATATTTTATAGAACAAGCTAATAAGCTATATGATAATAAAAAATATAGTTCAGCTCAAGCATTGTATGGTCAGATTATTATTGATATTGGCGATTGTGAGGAAGCGGAATATTATTATGCTAAATGTTCTAAAGAATTATTTCAACTAAATTCGGAAAATTTATATTTAGATTTTTTAAACAAATATCCAATAGGTCCATTTTCAAATAAAGCAAAAGAAGATTTAGGTTTAATTTATTTTAGAGAAAAGAGTTATTTAGAAGCAATAGAATTTATTAAAAATGTAGATGATTTATTTTCTCATAATTATTTAGTTTTTAAATTGGCATATGCAAATTTTTGTATTGATTCACTAGAGGAAGCCTCGTATTATTTTTCCAAATTAATGAATGTCAAATCAAAGTATGCTTCTTCTTCACGTTATTACTTTTCTTATATAGCTTACAAAAATCATTTGTATGAAACAGCTCTTACTAATTTCACTTTATTAATTGAAGATGATAAATTTGGAAAGATTGTGCCCTACTATATCGCACAGATATATTATATTCAGAAAAAATATAAATTACTAATTTCTTATTTAGAACCAATGATTAGTGATATCATTCCATCTAGAGAGTCAGAAATTTTTAAGTTACTTGCTGAATCCCATTTTCAAATAGGAGATTTTAAAAATTCTATTAAATATTTTAACCTTTATATAGATCGAGACATCAAACTAAGTTCATCTGTTCGATTTATGTTAGGTAAGGCGTATTTTGAAGTTGGGAATTATGAAGAAGCAGTTTTTAATTTTGAAAAGGTCATTAATGTGTCAGATAGTTTATTACAATTATCTACATATTATTTAGCAGGGGCATATTTAAAAAAAGGAAATTACAATTATGCATTGCAAGCTTTTAAGAAAGCTTCACAATATGATGAAATTTCTAGTATACAGGAAGATGCTTTTTTTAATTATGCAAAGCTTGCTTATGAATTAGATTTGCCATTTGATAATACATTGATAGTATTAAATTCATATTTAGATCTTTATAACAATGTTAAAAACAGAAAAGAAATAGAATCTTTAATGCTAGAAACATTAAGAGGGACTAAAAGATATAAAGAAGCATATAAATCATTAAATAAAATTCCTAACCCTAATGATAATCAAAAAAATATAATACAACAATTGTCATTTTTCTTAGGAGTTCAATCTTATAATAATCATAATTATCGACAGGCAATTAAATATTTCAATAAATCATTAATTTTTCCTGAAGATAATAACATTCAATTTTTAAGTTCATTTTGGCTTTCAGATTGTTATTTCCAATTAACAAATTATAAAAAAGCTGTTTCAATATATAAATCTTGTAAAAAGATTAATACTAGTTTAAATTATTATAATAATTTATACAATTATAATCTAGCTTATTGTTATTTTATGCAAGAGGATTATGAAGAATCAAATAAATATTTTAGGATATATGTAAGCAATTCTAAAGATAGTATGCGTTTAAATGACTCTTATTTAAGAATTGCTGATGGTCTGTATATGAAAAATAAATATATATTGGCTGGAGAATATTACCAAAAAGCCATTTTATATGGTTTATTTGATGTTGATTATGCTACATATCAAAGATCGATAGTGTTAGGACTACTAGGAAAGAATAGTGAAAAATTAGAACTTCTCAACAAATTTGTTGATGAATTTTCTAATTCAATTTATTATGACAATTCATTATTTGACCTTGCTAATCTATACTCCTCAAAAAATAATTTACAAAAGGCTATGAAGTATTTTGATTTATTATTAGAAAAAACAAAAGATGTTAATTTAATTACTGAAACTAAAATGAGTATAGCCATGCTTCATTTAAAGAATAATAATTTGGATGATGCTATTTCTTCATTTATGTTCATTGTAGATAACCACTATACAATGCCCTGCTTTAAAGAAGCTTTAGCTGGTTTAAAAACTATTTATATAAGTTTAGGAGATGTTGATACATATGTTGATTTGATTGCTAATTTGCCAGATTATAGTATTACAAAAGCAGAACAAGATTCATTGACCTATACAGCCGGATTTATTAAATTTTCTGATCAAGAATATGAAATAGCTAAATCAACATTCGATAATTATATTAATAGTTTTCCTGATGGAATTTTTATTAATGATGCCTTATACTATAATGCATTAATATGTGAAAAAATAGGAGATTCATTATCTGCATTTAATTTATATAATTCTATAGTTCAATCTGGAAAAATTACATACAGAGAACCATCCTTGACTTATATTGCAAGAAAATATTATAAAAACAAAGACTATACAAAATCTAATCAATATTATTCTTTATTAGAAGAAATTTCATCAACTAATTCTTTAAAAAGAGAATCAATAGTTCGTTTAATGTATGGTTATAGTTTTCTGAAGAATGATTTGTCATTTACATATGCTAATAAGGTCTTATTATTAGATAAAGTAGATGATTGGTTGTTAAATAAAACTAATTTAATTATTGGTAAATATCATTATAATAATGGTAATTATGTTAAAGCAAGAAAAGTATTGCAGCTTATTGATAATTATTCTGAATATGATGAAGGTGCTGAAGCAAAATATTATTTAATATATCTTACTTATTTAGATGATAGTTTAGATTTAGCAGAAAATATGATTTTTGATTTAGTAGAAATGTGCTCTAATGATTATTTTATAGCAAAAAGTTTTATTCTTTTATCAGATATCTATCAGCAAAAAAACAATTATTTTCAAGCTAAAGCGACACTTGAGAGTATTATTGATAATTATGATGGAGAGGAGTTAGTAAATATTGCTAGAAAAAAGTGGGAAAAAATAATTGAATCAGAAATGGTTGAAAAACAAAATTCAGTAGAAAAATTTTTAATTTTAGATAATGATTTATCTGATGATATTGAATTTGAGTTAGACGTAATTCAAATTATAGATACCAATTATCAAGTTATTTATTCTGATTCTCTAATAGATTTTAAAACAATAGATGATTAGTTATGATTAAAAGAATATTAATTTTTGCTTTATTGTTTTTTACATTGCCGTTTTATGGCCAAAAGATAAATACTTCAGAAATACGTGTTTATGAAAGTTTTAAGCCATCAATACCTGAACCAAAAAGACTAAATGAGAATGCATTGTTTTTAGATACAATCCAACGGGATAAAAAGCAGGAGTATAAAATATTAGATAATCAATTTAATTATAGTCATAAACTTCCCGTTCTTTCACCTGCAATAGTAAAACAAGATAAAATTAAATTATTAAGAAATAAATTAGTTTCATTTTCTTTGGGATATAAGTCAAGGTTTTCTTCAGAAATAATTTATAATAGTCTACGTTCGAAATCACTATCTTACGGAGGTATTTTTAGACAAAAAAACATTAGTTTAGATATAAATAGTAGGGATGCTTCATTTAGTAAAAGTCAAATAAATTTATATGCTAAAAAAATCAAAAGTGAAAATATAATATTTATTAGCTTAATAAATGAAAGAATTAAATGTATGACGTATGGGCATGATTTAAATAATGTTAAATTAAATTCATCTGATTTTTCTAATAGATTTTCATATACAAAATTTTCATTATATCATACATCAAACTCATTATTTGGATTAACTGAAACTCATAAGTCAAATATTTATTTTTCTGATTTTAATGAAATGTCAGAAAATAGATTGCATGTTAGTACTAAAGTAGAAAAAGATATATTTGGATATCCTTTAATTTTTGATTTCAGTTTTGATAATTTTTCTAATTATAATTCATTACAAATAACGCCTACCTTGCCAAAAAAGTCTGTTCAGTTATTTTCTATGTCCCCAAGTTATGTTTTAGAGAAATATGGATATAATTTTAATCTATCAATAGGGATTGACTATGCTTCTGATGGGGGATTAGATTTATTTCCAATTGTAATTTCTGAAAAAATATTAGTTGAAAATGTATTGTCTATTTCTTATGGAATTGAAGATAATAAATATAGAAATACATATAAAAGTCTTTCAGACAGAAACCCGTATATTCATACATTTGGATTAAATCAAAATATAATTCTTAATGATACTTTGCTAGATTTAAGAACAACGGGGTTTAAACATAGTTTTTTTGAAATTAAAAATCTTTTAACAGAAGATATTTTATGGAAAGCAAGTTTATCTTATGGGTATGTAGAAAATCTTTCTTTTTTTGTAAATAATTATAACACTGATTATAATCGTTTTATTGTGGATTATGTAGATGCATGGCAAATACATATGATTAATTTTTTTGAACANAAAATAAACAAATTATTAAGCTATTCAATTAAAGCAGAAATGTNTGATTGGACAANAAAAGATGAGATATCTCACAANCCNAAGATTNTTCTAAATTCANCAATTTNTTTCAATTTAAGAGATAAAATTATTATTACNCCTTCTATNGATTATTTTGGATCACAAAATGTAAAATATTCTGATAACTTNCCAGCTAGATTTCATGTTAATTTNTCNGCAAAATATAATTATACAAATACTTTTTCTTTTTATTTAACACTTAATAATATTACTAATTCTCAAAAATTATTTTTAACAGATTATGAGGAAATTGGCTTTAATGGAATGTTTGGATTGAGTTATTCTTTTTAAGAAAAGTTATCAACTTTTGTTGATAAAATTAATCATTTATTATATTGTTTATTAAGCTCTAAATTTACTTAGAAATGTATATTTGTAATATAAATAAATATACCGATATGAGTGAAGAAAAAAAGAATTATAGTGCTGATAATATACAGGTTTTAGAAGGATTAGAAGCAGTCAGAAAAAGACCTGCGATGTATATTGGTGATGTTGGTGTAAAGGGGCTACATCATTTAGTTTATGAAGTCGTTGATAATTCAATTGATGAAGCTCTTGCTGGCCATTGTTCACACATAGATTGTTTTATTAACGAAGATAATTCAATAACTGTTGAAGATAATGGAAGAGGTATACCAACTGGTATTCATGAAAAAGAAGGAAAATCAGCTCTTGAAGTTGTAATGACAGTTTTACATGCTGGAGGTAAATTTGATAAGGGATCATATAAGGTTTCTGGCGGTTTGCATGGTGTAGGTGTTTCTTGTGTAAATGCACTTTCTTCTGATCTTCGAGTTGAAGTGCATAGAGAAGGTAAGATATTTGAACAAGAATATAAAATAGGAGTTCCAGTTGCAAATGTTAAAGAAATAGGGGTTACAGATAAAACAGGAACGTATATTACTTTTTTACCTGATAAATCAATTTTTGAGGATACTGTATATCATTTTGATATTTTAGTTGCACGTTTAAGAGAATTAGCATATTTAAATAAGGGAATACATCTTTCAATAACAGATAAAAGAAGAAAAGATGAGAATAATGACTTTATAAAAGAAGATTTTTATTCAGAAGGGGGATTAAAAGAATTTGTTTCATTTTTAGATAGCACTAGAGAATCTATTTTAGATGATGTTATTTATATAGATGGTGAAAAAGATGGAGTTCCAGTTGAAGTTGCTATGGTTTATAATTCATCTTATTCAGAAAATGTTCATTCTTATGTAAATAATATTAACACACATGAAGGGGGTACACACTTGTCTGGATTTAGAAGAGGTTTAACTAGAACTTTGAAAAAATATGCAGATAATTCAGGGCTTCTGAAAAAAGTAAAATTTGAAATTAGTGGTGATGATTTTAGAGAAGGTTTGACTGCTATAATTTCTGTTAAAGTATTAGAGCCACAGTTTGAAGGCCAAACAAAAACAAAATTAGGGAATAAGGAAGTTATTTCTGCAGTTTCTAAATCAGTAAGTGATATGCTTACTTTTTATTTAGAAGAAAATCCTGAACAAGCTAAAATGATTGTTAAAAAAGTGATTTTAGCAGCTACAGCTCGTAATGCAGCTACTAAGGCAAGAGAAATGGTTCAAAGAAAAAATGTTTTATCTGGTTCAGGTCTTCCTGGAAAACTATCTGATTGTTCAGAAAAAGATCCTTCAAAATGTGAAATTTTCTTAGTTGAGGGAGATTCTGCGGGAGGTACAGCTAAACAAGGAAGGGATAGACATTTTCAAGCAATTATGCCTTTAAGAGGTAAGATTCTTAATGTAGAAAAAGCAATGCAACATAAAGTGTTTGAGAATGAAGAGATTAAGAATATGTTTAAAGCACTTGGTGTTTCAATTGGTACTGATGAAGATGAAAGAGCATTAAATCTTGAAAATTTAAGATATCATAAGGTAGTACTTTTGATGGATGCAGATATTGATGGAAGTCATATAGCTACTTTGCTTTTAACATTTTTTTTCCGCTTTTTAAAGCCATTAATTGAGAATGGTTATGTTTATATTGCAACTCCTCCATTATATTTACTGAAAAAAGGAAAAGATCATAGATATTGTTGGGATGATGAACAAAGAGAATTAATGATTAAAGAAATGAAGGGAGGTAAAGATGTAAATGTAGTTGTCCAGCGATATAAAGGTTTAGGAGAAATGAATGCCTCTCAACTATGGGATACTACTATGAATCCTGATAATAGAACACTTAAACAGGTAACTATTGATAATGCAACGGAATGTGATAGGGTTTTTTCAATGTTAATGGGAGATGAAGTTCCACCTCGAAGAGCTTTTATTGAAGCAAATGCTAAGTATGCTAATATAGATGCTTAATTAAATAATAAAAATAAATAAAAAATGAAAGTAACAATAGTAGGGGCAGGCGCAGTAGGAGCAAGTTGTGCAGAATATATCGCAATTAAAGATTTTGCATCTCATATTGTGTTGGTTGACATAAAAGAGGGTTTTGCAGAAGGAAAAGCAATGGATTTAATGCAAACAGCTTCATTGAATAATTTTGACACAAAAGTAGAGGGCTCAACAAATGATTATTCTAAAACAAAAAATAGTGATATTGCAGTTATAACTTCTGGAATACCAAGAAAGCCGGGCATGACTAGAGAGGAACTTATAGGTATCAATGCTGGTATTGTAAAATCTGTTGCTGAACAATTAATTAAATATTCACCTGAGGTTATATTAATTATTGTTAGCAACCCAATGGATACAATGACATATTTAACACATAAAGTATCAGGTTTACAAAAAAATAAAATAATTGGCATGGGAGGAGCTTTAGATAGTGCTAGATTTAAATACAGATTAGCTGAAGCAATTAATTGTCCAATTTCTGATGTTGATGGAATTGTAATTGGAGGTCATTCAGATACTGGTATGATTCCTTTAACAAGATTAGCAACTAGAAATAGTATAAGGATATCGGATATTATTTCTGATGAACGTTTAAATCAGGTAAAAGAAGACACAAAGGTAGGTGGTGCTACGCTTACCAAGTTGCTAGGAACGTCAGCATGGTATGCTCCTGGTGCGGCAGTTTCATCATTAGTCCAATCTATAGCTTGTGATCAAAATAAAATGTTCCCTTGCTCTGCTTTTTTGGATGGTCATTATGGTTTAGATGATTTATGTATTGGTGTTCCAGTTATTCTTGGGAAAAATGGAATAGAAAGAATCGTAGAAATTGATTTAAATCCTGAAGAACTGGATCAATTAAAAAAATCTGCCGATGGCGTAAAAGCTACCAATTCAATGCTTGATAATTTAATTTGATATATAATTATTATACTCTTTCTTGTTTAATAAATAAAAGTTATTATTTTTGCGATCCCAATTTTAAACAAATGAGAAAAGATATACATCCAGATAATTATAGACTTTGTGTTTTTAAAGATATATCAACTGATTTTGCGATATTGACTAAATCTTGTGCTGAATCTAATGAAACTATAAAATGGGAAGACGGAAAAGAATATCCTCTTATTAAGATGGAAATATCATCTGATTCACATCCTTTTTATACAGGAAAAGCTAAAATGATTGATTCTGCTGGAAGAATTGACAAGTTTAAAAACAAATATAAAAAGTTCCAAAAATAATATACTATTCTATTCGTTATTCATAAAAAGTCAGCATTTATGGACTTTTTTGTTTAATTTTGTTTAAATGAATGTAATTTTATTTGACACCAATAGAATCAATTATTATCCCCTAAGTTATACCCGTCCAATTTCNGAATTTTTAATAGGNATAATGACTATTAAACAAAAATGGGAACAGTTTTATGATTCAGTATCTGTTAAAACTGANGATTATTTATCNAATAAGTTTCCTCTTGTAATAAANGAAGATAATTTATGGGTTAATGCAAAAACAATTCCATCATCTGAATTATATGTAGAATTAAATAATTTAAGAAAAGGAGAAAGTTTAGAGAAAAATGGAGAGTTAATTGCGTTTAGAAATAATTCATTTACAACAGATAAGTTAAACGCAATAGATTCTAATGTTGCAGTATTTACTATTGAAAGTTTGTATGATTTGTTTTTGTATAATTCTAGAGAAATCAAAAAAGATTTTATAACTCTAACAAAGCATAAAATATCTAAGGAAATAGATTCAACAAACACATTAATAGGTAAAAATATTTTTATTGAGGAAGGAGCAAATATTTCTTGTAGTATTATTAATGCAGATAAAGGACCAGTTTATATAGGTAGAAATGCAAATATAATGGAGGGTTCTATTATTCATGGTCCTTTTGCTATGTTAGAGAACTCTACATTGAAAATGGGTGCTAAGATATATGGAGGAACTACATTAGGACCATATTGTAAGGTAGGTGGAGAAGTTAACAACTCAGTTTTTTTCGGCTATTCTTCAAAAGCTCATGATGGATTTTTAGGTAATTCAATTATTGGTAGTTGGTGTAACTTAGGAGCTGATACTAATGTATCTAATTTAAAAAATAATTATTCAAATGTAAAATTATGGAATTATACAACTAATTCTTTTTGTAATACTAATTTACAATTTTGTGGAATGATTATGGGGGATCATTCTAAGAGTGGGATTAATACAATGTTTAACACAGGAACAGTAATTGGTATTGGTGCCAATATATTTGGTTCAGGATTTCCAAGAAATTTTATACCATCTTTTAGTTGGGGTGGTGCGCATGGATTTTCAGTTTACGATTTAAATAAGTTTCTTTCAGTTGTTGCTTTAGTTTATGATAGGCGTCAAAAATCTCTTACAGATACAGATAAAGAAATATTATCAGAAGTGTATAATTTGACAAAGAAGTATCGTAATCAAAGATAAATACTGACAAAAAGACCACTTTTATTCTTTGGCATATAATTTGTATTATAGTTAAGTAAAATATTTAAAATATGATAAAATTAGAGGATTTCGATAATTTAAGTAAGCATGAAGAGGGGAAATTACTACATTTATTGGAATGTAATAAAGATGAGTTAATTAGTTTGTTTGAAAATGCACAAGAAGTAGTTAGCAGCCAAAATTCACTTTATGAGACATTATTAAAAATTTTACAACAAGGAAATAATGTTCGGGAAGCTGCTCTTGTTGGTATTTTATGTGGAAAGATATTAGGATTTGAAGAAGCTAAAGATAAAATAGAATTAGATATTAAAGAAAAATTATTTAATGCCTTTAAAAATAATAGACCTTTTTAAAAAAAATAAATGAAAAATAATTTACTAAATATTAAATTGTTTTCCGATTTATCAGAAAAGGAAACAGAATTTCTTCCTTTAATGAGTGACGAAGATGAGGCAAAGATAACTAATGAAAACACACCTGATGTCATTCCTATTTTACCACTAAGAAACACTGTATTATTTCCTGGGGTTATAATACCGATCACAATAGGTAGAGATCGTTCTGTAAAGCTTATTCAAGATGCAGAAAAACAAAAAAAGAATATAGGGGTGCTTTCTCAGAAAGATTCTGAAACTGAATTACCATCTCCATCTGATTTAAATAAAATTGGTACTGTGGCACAAATTTTAAAAACTTTAAAAATGCCCGATGGTAATATTACTGCAGTTATTCAAGGAAGAAAGAGATTTAAAGTTGATGAAATTGTAGAAAAAGATCCATATTATAAAGCAAAAGTATCTGACTTGCAAGAAATAAAACCTAGTACAGATGACAATGAATTTAACGCACTCGTCTCTTCTGTTAAAGATTTGGCTTTGCGTATAATTGAAGAATCTCCAAATATACCAACAGAAGCTTCAATTGCTATTAAGAACATTAAAAATAATTCTTTTGTTATAAATTTTATTTGTTCAAACATGAATATAGGATTGTCTGAAAAACAATCATTATTAGAAGATCTAGATTTAAAGAAACGTGCTATATCTGTTTTAGAGCTTCTTACTAAAGAACTTCAGTTACTTGAGATGAAAAATAAAATACAATCTAAAGTCCAAACTGACTTAGATAAACAACAACGAGAATATTATTTAAATCAGCAAATGAAAGCGATTCAGGAAGAGTTAGGAGGTTCAGGGTCTCATAAAGAAATTGAAGAGATGAAGAAAGCTGCATCTAAAAAGAAGTGGAGTAAAGATATTTTTAATGCATTTAATAAAGAGCTAAAAAAATTACAAAGAATGAATCCTTCTATGTCAGATTATTCTGTTCAAAGAAGTTATATTGAACTAATTTTAGAATTACCATGGGATGAGTATACTAAGGATAGTTTTGATTTAAAACGTGCTAAGTCTATACTTGACAGGGATCACTTTGGCCTTGAAAAAGTCAAAGAAAGAATAATAGAGTATCTTGCAGTATTAAANTTAAGAGGNGATATGAANTCNCCNATTTTATGTTTNTATGGNCCNCCTGGTGTTGGNAANACNTCANTNGGNAAATCAATNGCAGANNCNNTNGGNAGANAATATGNNAGNNTTTCANTNGGNGGNNTNNGNGATGANGCNGAAATAAGAGGNCACAGAAAAACATATATTGGAGCAATGCCTGGTAGAATTATCAAATCTATTAAGAAATCTAAATCTTCTAATCCTGTTTTTGTTTTAGATGAAATTGATAAAGTGACAAGAGATAATTATGGNGANCCTTCTTCNGCATTACTAGAAGTACTGGATCCAGAACAAAATGAAGCATTTCATGATAATTATCTGGAGTTAGATTATGATTTATCTAAAGTAATGTTTGTTGCTACCGCTAATTCATTAAGCACCATTCANCCAGCCNTAAGAGATAGAATGGAAATTATAGAAATTAATGGATATACAATAGAAGAAAAGGTCCAGATNGCTAAGAAACATCTTTTTCCTAAGCANTTGAATTTGCATGGTTTNGAAAAGGATTCTTTTAAATTATCAGATAAAATCCTGGAAAAAATAATTGATGGGTANACTAGAGAATCAGGTGTTAGAACTTTAGAAAAAATGATTAGNAAAATGATTAGNAATGTNGCTAAATCAAAAGTAATGAATCAAGATTTNGAGATTTCTGCTAANTTTAAAACTGTTGAAAATGTTTTAGGTCCAACTAAATTTGATAGAGATAGACTNAATGATAATTCAGTNGCAGGNATTGTNACNGGATTNGCATGGACGCATGTNGGTGGAGATATTTTNTTTATTGAAAGTAGTTTGAGTAAAGGAAAAGGAAANCTAACGGTTACTGGTAATTTAGGAAATGTNATGAAAGAATCTGTTACTATTGCTATGGAGTATTTAAAAGCAAATGCTGAAAAATATTCTTTATCTTCAGATATTTTTGAAAAATGGAACGTTCATGTACATGTACCGGAAGGAGCAACCCCTAAAGACGGTCCTTCTGCAGGTATTACTATGTATACNTCATTGGTTTCTTCTTTTACTCAAAGAAAAGTCAAAGAAAAGATTGCTATGACTGGAGAGCTTACATTAAGNGGTAAAGTTCTTCCAGTNGGAGGAATTAAGGAAAAGATATTAGCAGCAAAGAGGTGTGGTATAGAAGAAATTATACTTTCTAANAAGAATCAGAAGGATATTTTTGAAATTAATGAAAANTATTTAAAAGGNATANAGTTTCATTATGTAGATTCTTTGAAAGAAGTAATTGATATTGCTTTATTNGAAGAGCGTGTNAGTGACGCAATTAAAATTTAAATATATGTANNTATTTTTTTAAAATATTATAGCATTACAACTTAATTGCTTTTATGAGATTTATTATTCTATTGTACATTTTATCTTTCCCCNTTTTAATATTTNCACAAAANGGNGGTNTAAATTCATATTCATTTATCAATGTTGAAATATCTCCTAGAATTGAAGCTATGGGAGGAAATCTAATATCTATTTATGATAATGACATAAATTTGGCACTNACAACACCTTCTTTGTTGAATCAAAAAATGCATAATGAGTTATCCTTTTCAGTTATAAATTATGTTTCAGATATAAATTTATATAGTGCTATTTATGTAAGAGATATTTNAAAATTAGGTACTGTTTTAATTGGGTTTAAGAGTTTTAATTANGGGGATTTTAAATTAACTGATGANATAGGTAATGAATATGGTATATTTAATGCTAGTGATCAAGTATTCACNTTGTCTATTGGAAAACAATTGTTTGNAAATTTGTCATTGGGATGTAGTTTTAATTTAATCAGTTCACNGTATGANTCATATAATGCTATGGCTATTAGTTCGAATTTATCGACTACATATAATAGTTTTAAACATAATTTTACCTCTACATTAATTTGNAAAAATATAGGTAGAAGCTTGAANACTTATACTAATAGTAAAGAATATTTACCATTCGAGATACAATTTGGCTTAAGTAAAATATTAAAGCATCTTCCATTTCGTTATCATATTTCCTATAATAATTTAAATNAATTTAATATTTCNTCTCCTTATAAATTAACTACNCAAACAAATATNGAAACNGGAGATTTAGAAATAAAANGAGANACATTTGCNAAAACTTTTTTGCGCCATATTATTATAGGAGNAGAATTAAATCCATTTAAGAAAAATTTGTACTTAAGGACAGGATTTAATTTTCAGAAGAGATTTGATATGAGTTTATCTACATATCCATATTTAACAGGTTTTTCATTTGGCTTAGGATTTAAAGTCTATAGATTTCGCTTTGATTACAGTAGGTCTTTTTATCATGTTGCTAGTATTATNAATAATTTTAGTATAACAACAAATTTATCAAAAAAAGGTCTTTTATGAGAGTGCAATTTAATATAGCTATAGATGGNNATTCATCTTGTGGTAAAAGTACAATAGCNAAATATATTGCTAAAAAATTTAATATGATTTATNTTGATACTGGTGCAATGTATAGAGCTATTACTTTGTTTTGTATGCAAAATAAACTTATTNATAATAAGATAATTNATATTGATAGATTGACATTTTTATTAGATTCTATCAATATAGATTTTAAGTATGATATAGAACAAAATAAAACNGTTACACTATTAAACAATAACAATGTAGAAGATATAATAAGNGGTATTAAAGTGTCAGAAAATGTAAGTGTTATTTCTCAAATTAAGATTGTTAGAGATAAATTGATAGCTTTACAACAAAAAATGGGAATGAATGGGAATGTCGTAATGGATGGAAGAGATATTGGAACGAAAGTATTNCCCGACGCCGGAATAAAATTTTTTATAACTGCTAAANCTGATATTCGTGCTAAAAGAAGATTTAAACAGTTAATTTTAAAAAATGATAAATTGACATATGAAGAGGTTTTACTTAATATTAATAAAAGAGATCAACATGATGTCAATCGAAAAATTAATCCTTTAATTATTGCTAAAGATGCTATTTTATTAGATAACTCAGATATTACATCTGATGAACAAAATAAAATTGTTTGTAATATAATTAAAGACAAATTACAAATTATATGAATGTAACAATTGATAAGTANTCAGGATTTTGTTTCGGAGTTGTTTATGCTATACAAATGGCTGAAGATNTATTAAAGTTTGAAAAGCCTCTTTATTGTTTAGGTGATATAGTACATAATGATAAAGAAGTNGATAGACTTAAANATTTAGGCTTANAAATCATTGATCATAAAGATTTAGTAAATTTAAAAAATTGTAAAGTTTTAATTAGAGCACATGGTGAGCCTCCAAGCACATATAAGTTAGCGTTAGATAATAATATTGAATTATTAGACGCTTCCTGTCCAGTTGTATTAAAATTGCAGCGTCAAATCAAAGATGGTTATGAGCAATTAACTAAAATAGATGGGCAAGTTATTATTTTNGGAAAAGAAGGTCATGCAGAAGTAACTGGATTGATTGGTCAGACAAATGGAGAGGCAATCGTAGTTACTACTAAAGCTGACATTGATAAGATAGATTTTAAAAGACCAATTTATATTTATTCACAAACTACTAAAAGCCCTCAAGCGTATAACGATATTACAAAAGAAATTAAAAAGAGAGTAAAATCATCTAATTCAAAAGATGTTCAGTATATTGTACACGATACATTATGTCGTCAAGTTTCAGGAAGAGAACCGCAGTTAAAGAAGTTTTCAAGAGAAAATGATGTTATTATTTTTGTAAGTGGAAAAAAGAGTTCTAATGGTAAGATGTTGTTTCAATCTTGTAAAGATGAAAATTTGAATTCGTATTTTATTTCTGATGTAAATGAGGTTGATTATAGNTGGTTTGATAATATTTCTTCAGTGGGTATATGTGGAGCTACTTCAACACCAAGGTGGTTGATGGAAGATGTAGAAAGAAAAATACTAAATATTTCAAATAAATAAATTATATTTGCAAACCTTTTTGCTAGGCTATTTATTTGAGGTTGCAAGAAGTTNTANATAAATNAAGTATAATTACTTTTACAATTATTTAGCATTAAACCTCAAAATATTGTAAAATACAAAAANAACTGATNTGATTATGGTACAGAAAAAAGAAGATAAGAAACCAAAGGNNCAAAAGAAACCTAGAATAAATANANCATCAAAATTAACCGAAGAAAAAGTCATCACTTTAGANGAAGTTACTGAAGTTCCAAAAGAAGTAAATCAACCAAGTATAAAGAAAGAAACTNCTATTAAAAAAGAAGAGTTTGATTGGGATTCTGTTTCTGATAAGGATACATATTCAAATACAGAGAGAAATGAACTAGAAAATCAATATAGTTCAACGTTGCCTGAAGTTGTTGCTAAACAAGTTATAGATGGAAAAGTAGTTTCAATTACTGATAGAGAAGTAGTAGTTGATATTAATTTTAAATCTGATGGGGTTATTTCATTTAATGAATTTAAGTATAATCCAGATTTAAGTATTGGAGATACTGTTGAAGTTTTAATAGAGAAGCAAGAAGATAAGAATGGCCAATTAGTATTGTCACATAGAAGAGCAAGAGTATTAAGAGCATGGGAAAAAGTTAATATTGCTTTAGATAAGAGTGAAGTTGTTGAAGGATATATTAAAAGTCGTACTAAAGGAGGTATGATTGTTGATGTATTTGGAATAGAATGTTTTTTACCTGGATCACAAATTGATGTAAAGCCAATTCGAGATTATGACGAATATGTTGGTAAAAAAATGGAGTTTAAGGTTGTAAAAGTTAATGAAGCATTTAGAAATGTTGTTGTTTCACATAAAGCTTTAATAGAAGCTGATTTAGCTATACAAACAAAAGAAATAATGTCAAAGCTAGAAAAAGGTCAGGTGCTTGAAGGAACAGTTAAAAATATAACATCATATGGTGTATTCATAGATTTAGGAGGTATAGATGGATTAATTCATATTACGGATTTATCTTGGGGTAGAATTTCTCACCCTGAAGAAATTGTTTCTCTGGATGAAACAATTAAAGTAGTTATTCTTGATTTTGATGAAGGTAAGAGTAGAATACAATTAGGGCTCAAACAACTAGGATCACATCCATGGGAGCAGTTAAATGATGATTTAAAAATTGGTGATGAAGTTGAAGGGACTGTAGTTGTAGTTGCTGATTATGGAGTTTTTGTTGAAATACAAGCTGGTGTTGAGGCGTTACTACATGTTTCTGAAATGTCTTGGTCTACGCATCTAAGATCTGCTAATGATTTTTATAAAAAAGGAGATAAGGTTAAAGCAAAAATATTAACTTTAGATATGGAATCGAGAAAGATGTCTTTAGGTGTTAAACAAATGACACCTGATCCTTGGTTAGATATTAATGAGAAATTCCCTGTTGGTTCAGTACACGAAGTTAAGGTAAGAAACTTTACAAACTTTGGGATATTTGTTGAATTAAAAGAAGGTGTAGATGGTTTGGTACACATATCTGATCTTTCTTGGACAAAAAAAATAAAGCATCCAGCTGAGTATACAAAAGTAGATGCAAAATTAGAAGTTAAAGTACTAGAAATAGATATTGAGAATAGAAAGATAAGTTTAGGTCATAAACAGCTCAAAACAAACCCTTGGGATGATTACGAAAAGAAGTTTATTGTTGGTCAAGATTATTCAGGTGAAGTAATGGAGTTTTATGACAAAGGAATACTTATTTTAGTGAAAGAAACAGTAGAAGCATTTGCTCCAATCAGACATACTGAAAAAGAAGATGGTTCTAAAATGGTTAAGGGAGAAGTTTTGCAATTTAGAGTGTTAGAATTTTCTAAAGAAAATAAAAAAATACTAGTTTCTCATACAGCCACATATAAAGAACAAAACGATGCGCAAAAATTAAAGCAGGAAAAATCTACTAAAAAAGCTTTGAAAAAGATTGCTGCTGAAAAGAAAAAATCTACCTTAGGTGATATTGATGAATTATCAGCTTTAAAGGAAGATTTGAAAAAAGAAGAATAATTAATCAAGCCTCATTTAATGAGGCTTTTTTATTTGTAAAATATGAGTAAAAAGAGAGAATTGTTAAATAAGTTAGATGTTTCAATAACTATTGAGAGACTTTGCAATCAGTTAATAGAACATTACGATTTTTTTAATAATACTGTAATTATTGGAGTACAGCCAAGAGGTGTGCTTTTAAGTAAACGAATTATTAAAAGATTAATTGATAGAAAAATTCAAATACAAACAGGAAATATCGATATTTCGTTTTATAGAGATGATTTAAGGAGAAGAAATAATCCAATTGTTCCTCAAGAAATGGAGATGAATTTAACAATTGAAGGTAAGAAAGTGATTTTAATTGATGATGTATTGTATACTGGTAGATCTATTCGAGCTGCTCTTGATGCTTTGATGACATTTGGAAGACCTAGTAAAGTAGAGCTTTTAACATTAATAGATAGAAGATTTAGTAGACACTTACCAATAGAGCCTAATTATGTAGGAAAACGTATAGATGCTCTTGAATCAGAAAGAGTAGTAGTAGAATGGCAGGAGATGCATGGAATGGATCGTGTATTAATAGTAAATTCAGATTTATGAAAGATTTATCAGTAAACAATTTACTTGGAATAAAGTATCTTAAAAAGAACGATATAGAATTAATTTTTAAAACAGCAGAAAATTTTAAAAATATTATTAATCAACCTATTAAGAAAGTTCCATCATTAAGAGATATTACTATAGCAAATTTATTTTTTGAAAATTCTACTAGAACCAAACTATCTTTTGAATTAGCGCAAAAAAGATTATCTGCTGATGTAATTAATTTTTCCACATCATTTTCTTCAGTCAAAAAAGGGGAAACGCTATTAGATACTGTTAATAATATTTTAGCTATGAAAGTAGATATTATAGTGATGCGCCACCCCAATCCAGGCGCCTCTATTTTTCTTTCTAGAAATATTGATGCAAAGATAATTAATGCTGGAGATGGTACACATGAACATCCAACGCAAGCACTATTAGATGCGTTTTCAATTAAAGAAAAATATGGGCAAATTAAAGATAAGAAAATTGTAATCGTTGGTGATATTTTACATTCCCGAGTTGCATTATCAAATATATATTGTTTAAAAATGCTAGGTGCAAAAGTTAAAGTTTGTGGTCCGTCTTCATTAATTCCAAAACATATTGATGATCTTGATGTTGAACATATATCCAATATAGAAGATGCATTGCAATGGTGTGATGTTGCTAATGTATTAAGAATACAATTAGAAAGACAAGATGTCAATTACTTTCCATCATTAAGAGAATATTCTATGGTTTATGGTATTAATAATGAACTTCTTAGTAGATTAAATAAAAAAATAACAATTATGCATCCTGGACCAATAAATAGAGGTGTTGAATTAAGTTCTGATGTAGCTGATTCTAATCATTCAATTATTTTAGATCAAGTAGAGAATGGTGTTGCTATTAGAATGGCCGTATTATATTTGTTAGCTGGTAAAATAAAGTAATTTTTTATGAATTTAAATCAAAACACATTAGTTTTTAAATTATCTAAAGATAATAATATTGCTGATTTACAAATTAAATCCGAAGTAAAGAATTTTATTGCAGATCTAAAAGATGTCAATATTGTTGTTATTAATAAAATTAAAGATAAATTTATTACCTTTGATAAAAACATTAAGAAATCAGGAGGATCTTTTGTTATTGTTTCTAAATTTGTTTTTGATGAACAATTAGTTATTGTGCCTACTTTACAAGAGGCGTATGATTATATTGAAATGGAAGAAATAGAAAGACAACTTAAATTATAATTTAATACTTACTTTATGAAAAAAATATTACTTTTTTTAATGTGCAATGCTATAATTATTATGGCTTATTCTCAAACCCAGTGTACACCTAATTCATTATATCAGGATTCTACATACAAGATATGGCCAGACACATTAGTTGGTTTACCTTGGGCAACACAAGGGGTGCCATATTCAGCAGTTCTTGATATTAAAACACCTGCCACGCTTATTGAAGCTTCTGGTGGTGATTCTTCATTGACAACTATTGATACTCTAGGGCAAACATTTTATATAGGCGGATGGCCAGTTGATAGTATGTCTTTAGTATCTGTTTCTGGATTACCTTCTGGATTAAATTTTGGTTGTTATATTTCAAATTGTGTTTTACCCGGAGATTTTCTATCTTGTGCATGGGTTGAAGGTGTAGTTGATGCAGGTGTTGCTGATGGTATTTATCCTATAGAGATATTAGTTGATGTTTTTACGCACGGTGATATATCCTATCAACCATCACCAATTTTACCTCCAATTATAGTTCCTGTAGAAACTAGTCTTTATGAAGCATTAGGTAGTTATGAAGAAGTTCCAGGTTATAAAATTGTAGTTAGTCAAGGTGGTCAAACTTCATTGTATTATGAAAAAAACAACAGTTCTTATGTTCTTAAACAAAACTATCCAAATCCCTTTAATGAATACTTTAATGTGGAATTTTTTGCTCCTCAAAAAGAAGAAATTTTATTTTCTATAACAGATGTATTAGGTAAAGTATTATATTATGAATATATAAATACTAATATTGGGTTAAATAAAGTATCACTTAACCATAATTTTAAAGGAGGTATGTATTTTTATTCAATAACCAATGAAAATATAAGCATTACAAAAAGAATGATCGTTTCAGAATAATGCCATTTAAACTAACTGTATTGGGATGTGGTTCAGCAGTCCCAACCTTAAAAAATATTCCAACCGCTCAATTACTAAATGTAAATGAGCGGTTTTTTTTAATAGATTGTGGCGAGGGAACTCAGGTTCAATTAAAGAAATACAAAATTAATTTACAAAGGATTACTCATATTTTTATTAGTCATTTACATGGAGATCATTATTTTGGGTTAATAGGATTAATTAATAGTATGCATCTTCATGGTAGAAAAAAAGAATTGCATATTTATGCTCATATAAATTTGAAAAAAATTATTGATTTACAATTAGAATCTTCTAATACTCAATTAAGTTTTCCATTATTTTTCCACCCAATTTCTGAAGATAAGGAAGATATTTTATTTGAGGATGAAACTATATTAGTTGAAAATATATTATTAAATCATAGTATTTCTTGTTCAGGTTTCTTATTCAAAGAAAAGACCAAAAAAAGGAAAATTAATAATAATAAAATTATAAAATATAATATACCACATGATAAATTAAATGGAATTAGGGATGGTGCTGACTGGATGAATTCTACAGGTCAAATAATAAAAAATGATATTTTGACTTTACCAAATAATAAACCACATAGATATGCATTTTGTACTGATACAAAGTATAATTTTGATTTAATAAAAAAAATACAGGATGTTGACTTGCTTTATCATGAGGCGACATTTAAAGAGGATATGAAAAAAAGAGCAGATGAAACTGGGCATTCAACAACAACTCAAGCATCTGAAATAGCAAGAAATGGAAAAGTCAAAATGTTAATGATAGGCCATTTTTCTCAACGATATATGAACTTAGATGAATTGCTTATTGAAGCTCAAAAAGGTTTTAAAAATACAATTTTAGCTAAACCTGGATTAATTGTTGATTTTAAAGAAATAGTTAGTTGATTTATTTAAGTATCTTTGTTTTATAAAATTTTTAGATTGAAAAATATTTTTTTTTATATTTTTTTATTTTTTTCATTAAATGTAAAATCACAAATCATTTCAGACACTGTTCTTAATATTAATTGTTATCATGATGGTGCAATATACACTCAAATTTCTTCTTTGAATACTAGTTATTTTACAAAATGGTTTTATTCTCAAGATAATAATACATGGAGTGTTATAGATATTAATAATTCTAATGTTATATTAAATAATTCTACTTTTAATTCAGATACTTTAAGTACAAAATTATGTGGTTATTATCGCCTCGAAGTATGGAATCTAAATAATATGGTTACTGATAAAACATATTTTATTGAATGTCCTTTAGTAGCTACATCTAGTGTAGATATTATTAATTGTTTTAATGATTTAGGTGCTATAGCTATTAATAATATTAATGGAGGAAAATCACCTTATTCTTTTCAATGGTTATATAATAATCTTTATTTACCTGATACATTATTTTATATTGATAGTTTATCTTCTGGAACTTATCAAGCAATTATTACAGACTCTATTGGATGTACAGATACAGTATTAGAAAATCTAATTTCTCCAGCTCTTTTAGAAGTAAACTATATTCAAAAACAAGATGTTTTTTGTAATCAAGAAGCTACTGGAAAATTGTTTATTACTGTAAGTGGAGGTAGAAAAATTTCTACATATATTAATTATAAATATTTTCTTCTTAATTCTGCGGATACAATTGCATTTCTAGATTTGGACTCTATAACTTCAAATATATCTTATTATAATCTTTCTAATCAATTAGATTCCATTGTAATAGAAGGGCTTTACAGTGATAATTATAGATTAATGATTTATGATTCTTCATTATGCTCTATAGATACTTTGTTATATATTAACGAACCGCAACCTTACCAATTATATTCTTCTACTAGTTCTCTTACTACATGTTCATCTGATAGTATTTGGTTTAAGATCGACAGTATTAAAGGAGGTAATATGCCGTATTTTTATGCAATTGATGATACTATTTATAATTTTATAACATATGATGGTAATATTTATGATTCTATTTATGTTTCTTCAGGAACACATAATATCTATATATTAGATACTATTAATTTTTGTTATGATACACTTTCATTTTTTATTAATTCATTATATGATATTGAAGTTGATCTTACTATAAATGATGTACTATGTTTTGGATCTAAAACAGGTTCAATACAAATCGATAATATATCTGGTGGATTGCCACCATATAATATTGATTGGAATGGGAGTAATAATGATAGCTTACTAGCAGGTGCTTATATATTAGAAATTAATGATTCTATTTCATGTCTTTATCAAGATACAATTTTAATTAATCAGCCAGATTCAATATTAATAACTCATTATGTTGAAAGTCCAACATGTAATACGGATTCTAATGGTTATATTGCTTTAAATGTAAATGGTGGAATCCCTCCATATCATATTATGTGGAATAGTAGTGGATATATTGGAGATACATTATTTAATTTAAGTCAAGGATTTTATTCTTATAGTTTGAGAGATTCTAATAATTGTATTTTACAAGATTCGATACTAGTTTCTAGTTCACAATATATTAATATAGATTTCATAAATTATATCGATTCATTACAGTGTTTTAATGGATATACTAGTGTAGAGGTATTGGTGAATAGTTCGAACACTACATATTCAATTATTTGGTCAAATAATGATACTAGTAATATTACTGATATCCAGGCAGGTATTAATTATTGCACTATAATTGATAGTCAAGGATGCTCATATACTGATAGTATCATTATTCTTCAGCCAGATACATTTAAAATTCTTGACCTAATAGTTGAAGACACTTTATGTAATAATGGAGTAAATGCTTTTGTTACAACTACAGGAGGAACATCTCCAGTGTCTTATAATTGGAGTGTAGATACGTTAAATTCAACGCAAAATATAACTATTAATGATAGTATTACATTTTTATATGTTTTTGTAACTGATTCATGTGGAAATCAAGATTCTGCAGGCATTAATATTAATCCATTTGTTTTAGAAACAGAACTCAATTACAATGATTCCAATAATACTGCATCTGTAGATGTTATTAATACAAGTTCTAATTCATTAATATATTTATGGGAAAATCTAAGATTAGATTCAATTGGTACTGATTCTTTTTTATTAATTAATCCATGTGAAAGAATTTATTATGTTTCAATTATTGATTCTATAAATGGCTGCATAGTTAAAGATACTTTAAATGCTTTTTTATATTTACCCGATTCATTAGTTGATTTAACAAAAACTTCAGTAATACCTGACTCAAGTTTATGGGGTTTTGGTCCATATACATATCTTTGGGATAATGGATCTACTGATAAAAAAGCAGTTTTATGTCCAGGTTCACACTGGGTAGAAGTGACAGATAATTCAGGTTCATTAGATGGTATAAGATGTATGGTGCGTCAGAATTTTAAAATTAACCCATTATCAATATCTTTTAATTCTTCTGATCTTATATTGAATTGTGATCTTCAAGATTTAGATGTTATAATTGAGGCTGTAGTAGATGGAGGTACACCTCCATATAATTATGAATGGTCAGTAGGATCAACAGAAAATCCTCTTGAATTTAGAATTCAACCTGGGAATTATAATATTAAAATTACAGATATTAATAATTGTGTTTCAGATACTAATTTTGTTATAAATCATCTAAGTGCTGATTGTGTGCCAAATGTGTTTACACCAAATGGGGATAATATAAATGACACTTGGTATCTAGGTGATATTTTTTTATTTGAGGAATCAGAAGTTAGTGTTTTTGGTAGATATGGCAAATTAATATTTAATTCAAAAG
Source organism: Flavobacteriales bacterium (assembly GCA_002715565.1). Taxonomy (GTDB): domain Bacteria; phylum Bacteroidota; class Bacteroidia; order Flavobacteriales; family BACL11. Next base: position 13,923 of record PAZP01000008.1, on the reverse strand, counting down.
GAAATATAACTAGTTGGGATGGAAAAAATAAAAACGGAATAGATGTTCCTTCGGGAGTTTATTATTATTCTATCAGCATAGGAAAAGGATTTGGAACTATCAAAGGATCGGTAACTATTCTTCGATAAAACTGTAAATTTCTTTTTTTTCATCTGGTGTAAACCATTTGATTTCATTGTCTCTTTTAAACCAAGTTATTTGTCTTTTTGCGAATCTCCTCGTATTTTTTTTAATATTACTAATGGCTATTTCTAATGAAATTTCATTTTTTAGAAAAGAAAATAATTCTTTATATCCTACAGTTTGTAATGCATTATAATTTTGAAATTTTTGCAATGAAATTACCTCATCAATTAAACCATCTCTAATCATATTATCTACTCTATAATTTATTTTTTCATATAAAATTTCTCTATTTGTATTTAATCCAATTTTAATAATATCAAAAGGTCTTTTTTTAATGGTATTTTTTTGTAGTGAAGATAATTTTTCACCAGTTTGTTTATGTACTTCAAGTACTCTTAATAATCTTTGGTGATTATTAGTATCATTATTTTCATAAAATCTAGGATCAATTAATTTTATTTTTTTTTGTAACCATTCAATCCCATTTTTTTCATATAATTTATTACAAATATTTCTTATATTATTATTTGTTTCAGGTATATTATCTAAGCCATGTGTTATAGCATTAGCATACAGACCAGATCCACCAACAACAACAATAGAGTCTTTATTTTTATGTAATGAGTTAATTAAATCAAGAGCTTCTTTTTCATATTTACCCACATTATATTCTTGTTGAATAGAAATATGATGTATAAAATGATGTTTAACTATATTTAATTGTTTTTTTGTTGGTGGTGCAGTGCCAATTTTTAACTCTTTATAGAATTGTCTAGAATCAAAAGATATAATATCTGTTTTTAATAATTTTGCAATATTAATAGATAAATCAGTTTTTCCAATTGCAGTGGGTCCAACAATAAGTATTATTTTCTTTTTTTTTGACTTTGTTGATGGCATTAAAATTTAATCTTTAATTCTGTTGCTTTATTTTTCAATAGTTTTAGGACTTGATCTTTGTTATTTTCTATTTTTCCATCTAATATAGCATCTTTAACAAAATTTTTAAGAATACCAATTTCTTTTCCAGGTGGTAAATTAAATATTGTCATTATTTCTTTTCCATTAATTGGTGGTTGAAAGTTTCTAATATTATCTTTCTCTTCAACAGATTTTAGTTTTTGCCTTACTATTTTAAAATTATTTAGATATTTTTCCACTTTATATTTATTCTTAGATGTAATATCAGCATCACAAAGGAGCATTAGATCATCGATGTCATTACCAGCATCAAAAAGTAGTCTTCTGATAGCAGAATCAGTCACTTTTTTTTGAGCTAGAGCAATTGGTCTTAAGTGTAATAAAACTAATTTTTCTACATATTTCATTTTATCATTTAATGGAAGCCTCAGTTGCTTAAAAATTTTACGTATCATTTTGCTTCCTACAAATTCATGTGCATGAAAAGTCCATCCATTATTTTTATCGTATTTTTTTGTCTTAGGTTTTCCTATATCATGTAATAATGCTGCCCACCTTAGCCATAAATTATCTGTTTTTTGCGCGATATTATCTAATACTTTTAAAGTATGATAAAAATTATCTTTGTGTGCATGATTATTAATAACTTCTATTCCTTCTAAAGCTACCATTTGAGGAAAAAATTGTTTTAATAATTTTGTATTTAATAATAATTTAAATCCATATGATGGATTTTCAGTTTTAATAATTTTATTTAATTCTTCAGTTATTCTTTCTTGTGAAATAATAGATAATCTATAGGCATTATTAATTATTTCCTTGTATGAATTAGTTTCAATTTCAAATTTTAATTCGCAAGCAAATCTTATAGCTCTTACCATTCTTAATGGATCATCACTGAATGTTTTATTTGCCTCTAATGGAGTACGTATAATTTTATTTTTCAAATCTCTTACACCGTTAAAAGGATCCAAAAATTCTCCATAATATTCTTGGTTTAATCGAATAGCCATGGCATTTATGGTAAAATCTCTTCTATTTTGGTCATCTTCAATTGTACCTTTTTCAACGGATGGTTTTCTGCTATTTTCACTATAAGATTCTTTTCTAGCACCAACAAATTCATATTGATTGTTTTCAAAGCTGATCATTGCTGTTCCAAAATTTTTAAATACTTTATATTTCGCTTTATTTCCTAGCTTTTTATGTACAAGTTTAGCTAATTTTTCACCACTTCCTACACAAACGAAATCTATGTCTATATTCTTTTTATTTCTTTCTAGTAATAAATCCCTGACCCATCCTCCTACAACATATGTAGGATAATCTAATTCATTAGCTGCTTGTGAAACAATTTTGAAAATAGTATTTTTTAAATATTCAGAATAGTTCACTATCTTATTTTTATAATTTCTCTGCTATTCTTTATCTTTAAAATACTTGATGCTGTAGTCATCTTATCATTTTTACGCAAATTTACTACATAATCTACACCTTTGATAATATCATCTGATATTTCATTAAAACATGATGCATTATTTTGACCACTTATATTTGCCGATGTTGAGACTATAGCTTTTCCTAATTTTAAAATAACTTTTTTACAAAATTGATCATTAGTAATTCTTATAGCAGCACTATTGTCATCCGCCATTAGATTTTTAGCTAGACCTTTAGGAGATGAATAAATTATAGTTGTTGGTTCAGTATTAAATGCCTCTATTGGTATATAATCTGTATGAGTAGATAGTTGGTTTTTATTTGCTACAAGAGAAATTAAAGCTTTACTATATATACGCTTTTTTAAATAATATATTTTTTTTACAGCTTTTTCATTAGTTGCATCGCATCCTATACCCCAAATAGTGTCAGTAGGATAAAGTATTATGCCACCATTCTTTAATGTGTTAACAGTTTCTTTGATTATTTTTTGCACGGTATATTTTTAAATATTTGTATCGCAAACTAACAGCCTTATATTGATAAATTGAAATAACAAAACCTATATAGCCATCTAAAAATCCTAGATGAAAAACAAAATGTTTTAAAAAACGCAAGATAGGTTTTATATGTAAATGCAAAAATGTGATTTTTTTTGTTTTTTTATCATAATCCTTAGCTTGCCATTTTGCGTATCGATTTAATTTATCTAAATAATCAGTTTTACTTTTGTATGTATTGTGAATAATTTTATTTTTCAACATTCCGATTTTCCCATCACTAAATATTTCTGCATGCACATTCTTTTTTTCATATTTACAAACAGAGCGCTTAAATAATCTAATAACTTTATCTCCTTGCCAACCACTAAAATAAACTCTTTTTTGCATAAAATAATTCATTCTTTTAATCCAAAATCCATTGTAATTTATTGTTCTATTTTTTAAGTTTAAAATTTCATTTTTAAGTTCTTTAGATATTCTTTCATCGGCATCTAGAATTATAACCCATTCGTTCTCCACTTTATTTAGCGCCCAATTTTTTTGTTCAGCTGAATTTTCATAGTTTCTTTGAAATATTTTATCAACTAATGGTTTTGCAATTTCGATTGTTTTATCTGTACTATATGAATCAACTATAATTATTTCATCAACAAAATCTAATGATTTTATAGCTTCCTTAATGTTATTTTCTTCATTGTATGTAGGAATAATTGCGCTAATTTTTTTCATATAATTCTGAATATATTTTAATTAAATTTTTAGCAATTTGTTCATCATTAAATTTCTGCACATATTTAAAGCCTATGTTTTTCATTTCCTCTTTAATTTTTGATGATTGTTGTATTTCTAATATCGCATTTTCGAGTTCATTTATAGAATTAGGATTAATATATTTAGTTTTTGGTCCTCCAGCTTCTTTAAAGCATCCTTTTTTTGTTGTTATTACAGGAACTTTTGAGTAAAGAGCTTCTATTATTGGAATTCCAAATCCTTCAAAAATTGAAGGATAAATTAATATTTCAGCATTTTTATATATTGAAGCAATTTCATTGGAGGGTATGTTTGAAAGTATAATAACATTATTATGTAAGTTATTATTGTTAATATATTTCAAACACATCTTTTTATATTTATTGCCATCTCCAATGACGACTAATTTTTGTGTTTTTAGTTTTTTAAGAACTTTTAATATTGTTAGAAGATTTTTTCTTTCTTCTATTTTCCCTACATATAAAAGAAAATTGTTTGGAAGGTTATATTTTTTTAAAGTTTCTTTTTGTGTTTTTTGTGAAATAGTTTTTTTAAAGACATCATTGCACCCTTGATACACTACTTTTATTTTTTTTTCATCTATACTTAAGTATTTAACTATATCTTTTTTTGTTTGTTTGCTTATTGCTATTATGATATCAGCTCTTTTACATGCTGAAAGAAATTTGAAATAATATATTTTTCTATCTACCCAATTATATAACTTAGGAAATCTTATGAAAATTAAATCGTGGATAGTAACAACAGTTTTTATATTTGTCTTTTCTATACCTATTGGAAGTTCATTAGTTAAGCCATGATAGATATTAAGATTATCTTTTTGTAAATCGTTTATTATTCTTTTACTCCTCCAATATTTTTTAAAAAAATTTTTGAAATTTTTTTTTGGAGTTTTTATTAAAATATTATTTATTTCATAAATAAATTGTAATCTCGAATTTTTTGTATTTTTTGGAGTGTATAAAAAATATTTATTTTTTTTAAAAAAAATAGCAAGAATTCGAATTGTGTCTCTAGAATAGTTACCTAAACCGGTATTGTTAAAAAAAGCTCTTTTTGCATCAAAACCTATTTGCATTATATAGCTATATTATAATCTCTTAAAGCATCATTTAATGATGTTTTTTTATTTGTACTTTCTTTTCTTTCTCCAATTATTAAAGCACATTGTACTCCAAAATTTCCTGCTGCAAATTTCTTTTGATATGTACCTGGAATAACAACAGATCTAGAAGGAATTCTTTTCTTTATTTCAATAGGTTTATTTTTACTAACATCAATAATTTTAGTAGATGATGTTATTGTAACATTTGCGGCTATTACGGCTTCTTCTTCTATTTTCACCCCTTCAACAATAATTGATCTAGAACCTATAAAAACATTATCTTCAATAATTACAGGTGATGCTTGTATAGGTTCTAGCACCCCTCCAATACCAACCCCTCCTGATATATGGACATTTTTTCCGATTTGTGCACAACTACCGACGGTTGCCCATGTATCAATCATTGTACCTGAATCTACATAAGCTCCAATATTTACATATGATGGCATCATTATTACACCTGATGATAAAAATGAACCATACCTTGCAATAGCATGTGGAACAACTCTAACATCAAGATTTGAATAATTATTTTTTAATTTAATTTTATCATGAAATTCAAATGGCCCAACTTCAATAGTTTGCATTTCTTGCATAGGGAAATATAAAATAATAGCTTTTTTTATCCATTCATTTGTTTTCCATTTGTTATTAATTAGGTTTGACACCCTCAATCTTCCCTTATCTAATTCTTCAATAATATTTTCTATACATTTTTTAACGTTCTTATCTTTTAGTAGATTTTTATCTTCCCAAGCTTTATTAATGATACCTTCCCATTCTTTCATAATATAATTTATTTTACGGCTATTTTTGACATGAAATTAGTTTTGTTATTGTAAACTTTCATATTGTACATTCCTTTTTTTAAAATACTAGTATTTATTTCTATTTTATCTTGATTTATTTCATGTAATTTATTATAAACTACTTGGCCTGTTTGATTATAAATTATTACATGAAATTTGTCAGATTTTTTATTATCAACTTGAATAAATATAATATTATCTGTCGGGTTTGGGAAAATTGTAACTTTTTGTTTTTCTTCTGTGAATATAATATTAGCATTACAGTTTATTTCGCACAAATTTAAAGTATTGTAAAATCCACTTCCATCACCAGGATCTATACATATGTTATTAGTGCAATTCCAGGATGGTTCTATTATAGTCGATGTATCTCCATTAAAAAAAGCTATACCACCAGATATATTACCAAGTATCATATCTAATTGATTATCATTTGTTATATCATACATGCTAAACGAGCATTTTCCACCATCCCATAAAGATGAAGCATTACTATTTATTGCAGTGAATGCACCATTAAGATTATTATCAATATTTGTGTAATGATAAATTGTTCCACTATAAGAACCTACATATAAATTATATAATCCATTAACATCAATCATCTGTGGGCTGCTAAAACCAGTACTTATAAATGCTTGATCAACATCAATACTTCCAAAATTTTCAATGATGGTATCAAATATAGCTGAGCTTGCACTTCCTGAATTAGGACAGTAATTGATAGTTCCATCTTGTTCGCCAATTAATAAATCATTTAATCCATCTCGATTAACATCTATAATCTGAGGTTGTGCGAAATTTCCAATATCAATATTTTGATAATTAGCAATAGGTGCTTGAAAATTACCTCCTCCTGAATTAATAAATAAATGAAGATTACCGTCTGCATCTCCAATTATAAGATCTTTTTTATTATCTCCATTAAGGTCTCCAAATGTTGGAGCAATATTTAGCGCAGGTATATTAAGATTTGTATTTAATGGAATATTTGATATTGATAGCCAATCTCTATCTAACAATTCGTATTCAGGAGTGCTATTTGTTCCAATATTTTTTAGTAAAGCTAATGAAGAAATAGGGTCATTATTTGGACTATGATAACCATAATTTCCAATAACAATGTCTATTAAACTATCATTATTATAATCATAAAAAACTGGATAGCTGCCTGAGCCTAGATCTATCATTCTATTTTGTATAAAATCATTATCTACAAAATTAAAGTCTGGATTTGTATTTTGTTGATTATTTTCATAAAGCCAGCAGCTTTGAAGATTTTCTGAATTGTTTTGACTATTTGTTGTTACAATTAAATCTTTAACTCCATCATTAGTAACATCAAGATAATAACTAGCTGGGTAAGCGTCTATATTAACTGCTATTGTTGTATTATTGTTTTTTGGGAAAAGGGAGTCAACATTTGTTATTATAGCATTTTGGTTATCTCCATTGTTAATCAGTAAGTTAAGATTATTATAACTTACATCACCTAATATTAAATCTTTATCATTATCGTTATCTACATCTATAGCAAGAAGTGTAGATCCTGCGTGTTTTTGTTTCATATTGGATGTTGGATTACTTATTGGAGGGCATTGACAGTTTGGACAGTTTAAAACATAACTGTTTAGACCTTCATAAAATAGCCCCCAACAACTTTCAGAAAGTTTAAAAGCTAATGAATCAGAAAGAATAGTATCACATGTTCCTGTTCTTTCAACTGCCATGTTCTTATGATATTCTACAAAACCTCCGGTAATAGAAAACGTTAGAATATCTAAATCTCCATCATAGTCAATGTCTGCAATTGCCGGTATATCTACTGAGCTAATATAAATATTACCAGTCCATGAACCAAAATCACTTAAAGTTAAAAGAGTAATTAAGTTAAAGTTTAATGAATTTACAGAAGTATTCTTATAAATTGCCATGCCTCCAGATGAATATGTGAAAATATCATTTTTTCCATCACAATTAAAGTCAGCTAATAGCATCCAATCATGTATATCTGGAAAGTTATTACGATAGTTAGGGGCATAAATATATTCTCCATTTTGCTTAACATATGGCATAATTTTATTTCCAGACTTATCAAAAATTATTATGTCCATAGTGCCGTCTAAATCTAAATCTATTTCTGAAAATTGAGCTGAGTTAATACCTCCATCAAATGGAGACATGTAGTATATTCCAGATTCTTTTACCTTTAAAGTTGTATCTCTTTTGAAATTAATTTGTGCGTAATTTGAAAGCGTAATCAACATTAGTATAAAGATAGTTATGATCTTATTCATTAACATATTTTTTCACAAAAATAAAAGATATTTTTTCAAAAAAGGTTTACTATATAAAATAATACTTCTTTGTTTTGAGTTATTTTTTTCTTACTAAGCAGTATAATTGTTCTTTAAAGTTTATATTTGCCATCCTTAAACAAAGAAAAAATAAAAATATGCAAAACAGAAATGTAATAAAACTATTTGCTCTATTATTCGCAATAGTATGTTTATACCAGTTGTCATTTACTTGGGTTGCAGATAGAGTTGAGTCTGATGCAATTGATTACGCTTTAAATTTTGAAGAAGAAGAAAGAGAAAAAAAACAACAATTTTATTTAGATTCAATTAATAGTGAAGAAGTTTATGATATATTATTAACAAAATACACCTATTCTCAGTGTAAGCAAAGAGAAATTAATCTCGGTTTAGACCTTAAAGGAGGCATGAATGTTACTTTGGAAGTTATGGTTGTTGATGTGATTAAAGCTCTATCTAACAATAGTAAAGATTCAACTTTTAATTTAGCTATAAAGAATGCTATTCAGGCGCAAGAATCATCACAAGATGACTTTGTTACATTATTTGCAAATGAGTATGAAAAAATAGCAACTCTGAAGAACCAGGGGCTTTCAGTAATTTTTTCTACAATTGACTTAAGAGAAAAGATTCAATTTTCCTCATCAAATGAGGAGGTTATTCGAGTTTTAGCTGAAGAGGTTGAGGATGCAATTGATAGATCTTTTAATATACTTAGAAGCAGAATAGATCGTTTTGGTGTAACTCAGCCCAATATACAAAGACTTGAAACAGCAGGCCGTATTTTAGTTGAATTACCTGGAATTAAAAATCCTGATAGAGCAAGAAAATTATTGCAATCAACTGCACAATTAGAATTTTGGGAAACTTATGAATATTCTGAGTTGTTTTCATCATTGGAAGAAGTTAATGTTTTTCTTAGAGAAACTACTGTAAAAGAGGATGAAAAAGAAGAAGTTTCAAATAACCAGATAACATCTGATGAAGAAAATAACAATTCAATAGATTCTGATTCTTTATTTGAAGAAAATATATTGTTATCAGAATTAGAAGATTCTAATAATTCAGATACTGCTTCAGCGGGTGAATTGTCTTTTGAAGAATTTGCGGCGGAAAATCCATTATATGCATTGTTATATCCTAATGTTGATCAACAAACAGGACAACTAAATTCAGGGCCTGTAGTTGGTTTTTGTGCCATAAAGGACACTGCTGAACTTAATACTTATCTTAACGATCCAATAATAAATAAATATTTCCCTGTAGATGTTAAGTTTGCCTATACAGTTAAACCATATGATTTAGATGGTAAATTTGTTCAGCTTGTTGCATTAAAAACTGATCGAAATGGAAATTCTTCTATGGAGGGAGATGTTGTTACTGATGCAAATCAGGCATTTTCAGAATTTGGTTCTAATGCTGAAGTTTCTATGACTATGAATACAGAGGGAGCAAAACAGTGGAAAAGATTGACAGCGGAGAATATAGGGAAATCTATTGCTATAGTTTTAGATGGTTATGTCTACTCATATCCAACAGTTCAGTCTGAAATTGCTGGAGGTCGTTCTCAAATCACTGGTAATTTCACTGTTGAAGAGGCTAATGATTTGTCTAATATTCTTAAATCTGGTAAATTACCTGCTCCTGCACGTATTATTGAGGAAGCTATTGTAGGTCCGTCACTTGGAGCAGAAGCAATAAATTCAGGATTGACTTCTTTTATTATCGCTTTAATATTAGTTTTGTTGTATATGATATTTTACTACAATAGAGCAGGTCTTGTTTCCAATGTAGCTCTTTTAGCAAACATATTTTTTATTTTTGGTGTATTATCTTCTTTGGGAGCTGTGCTTACATTGCCAGGAATTGCTGGTATTGTTTTAACTATTGGTATGTCTGTAGATGCTAACGTACTGATTTATGAACGTATTAGAGAGGAAGTTGCTAATGGAAAAGGTATTAGACTCGCAATATCAGATGGATACAATAATGCATATAGTTCTATTATTGATGCAAATGTCACAACATTATTAACAGGTATTATTTTATATACTTTTGGTACTGGACCAATCAAAGGTTTTGCTACTACATTAGTAATAGGTATATTAACCTCTTTGTTTGCTGCAATATTTATTACTAGATTGATTATATCTGCAAGATTAAATAAAAGTAAAAAAATCAATTTTTCAAATAAGATTACAGATGGTGCGTTTAAAAATTTAAATATTGATTTCATTGCTAACAGAAAGAAGTTTTATGTTATATCCTCAGTTGTAATTATTTTAGGTTTAGGTTCTTTATTTTTAAAAGGGTTAAATTATGGTGTTGATTTTTTAGGTGGAAGAACTTATGTAGTTCGTTTTGATGTTCCAGTAGATAATGAAGAGCTTCGATCTTCACTAGGGGATGTTTTTGTAGATCAAGATGGTCTTAATTATTTACCTCAAGTCAAGACATTTGGGGATGAGAATCAGTTAAAAATCACAACTTCTTTTATGATAAATAGTTCAGAGATAAACGCTGATGAATTAGTTGAAGATAAACTAGCTTTGGGATTGGAAACTACGGGAGTTTCATATGAAATTATGAGTTCACAAAAAGTAGGCCCAACAATAGCAGATGATATTAAAGATGCAGCTCTTTGGTCAATTATTTTCTCATTAATCGTTATTTTCTTATATATTTTGTTAAGATTTAGAAAATGGCAATTTAGTCTTGGTGCTGTGGCTGCAGTTTTTCATGATATTTTAATTGTACTCTCTATTTTCTCTGCATTATATGGGCTTTTGCCTTTTTCTTTAGAAATAGATCAGGCTTTTATTGCTGCTATTCTTACAATTATAGGTTACTCATTGAATGATACTGTAGTTGTTTTTGATAGAGTAAGAGAGTATATTAATAATAATAAAAAGAAAGAAGTTCATCAGATTATGAATGGAGCATTGAACAGTACATTAAGTAGAACAATAAATACATCCTTAACTACTTTCTTTGTTTTATTAATCATATTTTTATTTGGAGGTGAAGTTATAAGAGGCTTTATGTTTGCTTTAATGGTAGGAGTATTAGTTGGTACATATTCATCATTATTTGTAGCTTCTCCAATTATGTTAGATACAATTAATAAAGGTAAATAAATTTAATTTTAAATAAATTTTATTAGCCCTCTAATTTTGAGGGCTTTTTTTATTTTTGTTTTATGATATTATTTATTGGAGGATTAGAGATTATTGTTATTTTACTTTTTATAGTTATCTTTTTTGGTTCTGAAAAAATACCTGAACTAGCTAGAGGGCTTGCAAAGACAATGAATGAGATTAAAAATGCTTCAAATGAAATTAAACAGGAAATAAGAAAAAATTCAACTGAAGTTGAGGATTCTAAAAAAAATAAATCTAATAATTAACAAGCAGATTTTACAGTTTTAATAATCCTACTAGCAATTTTATAAGGATCAGCATTAGATGCAGGTCTTCTATCTTCTAGCCAACCTTTCCATCCTTTTTCAACAGTAATAATTGGTATTCTTATAGAAGCTCCTCTGTCAGATATACCATAACTAAAGTCTTCTATAGATGCAGTTTCATGTAAACCAGTTAATCGTTCCTCATTATAAGCGCCATATACTTCAATATGTTTATGAGCTACAGGCCTAAAAGATTCACAGATTTTTTCATATACTTCTTGAGAACCACATTCTCGTAATGTTGAGTTAGAAAAATTTGCATGCATTCCTGATCCATTCCAATCACCTTTAATTGGTTTAGGGTGATATTCTATATAATAGCCATATTGTTCTGTTAGGCGATCTAGAAGATATCTTGCTATCCAAATTTCATCACCTGCTTTTTTTGCTCCTTTAGCAAATAATTGAAACTCCCATTGACCACTTGCTACTTCTTGATTTATTCCTTCAAAATTTAATCCAGCTTCAATACATAAATCAGCATGTTCTTCAACAAAATCTCTACCATGTGTATTTTTTCCTCCAACTGAACAATAGTATAAACCTTGCGGTCCCGGATATCCACCTACAGGAAATCCTAAAGGTAATTGAGTTTGAGTATCCATTATAAAATATTCTTGTTCAAAACCAAACCAAAAGTCATTATCATCATCATCTATCGTTGCTCTTGCGTTAGAAATATGTGGTGTGCCATCTGCATTTAATACTTCCGTCATAACTAAATACCCATTGATTCTGTCAGGGTCAGGGTAGATGGCTACAGGTTTTAATAAACAATCTGAAGAGTTTCCTTCTGCTTGTTTTGTGGAACTTCCATCAAATGACCAAACAGGGCAATCTTCGATTTTACCTGAAAAGTTTTCAATAACCTTGGTTTTGCTTCTCATATTTTGAGTAGGAACATAACCATCTAGCCAAATGTATTCTAATTTTGATTTCATATTTTAATTTTTGTTTTGTAAATAAATAATTTTCATTTTTTTTTGAGCACACAACTTAAATTGAATTTTTGAAAATTATTAATATTTTATTAACAAACAAATGTTTCTTTCTAATATTTAATTTTATTATAATTACAAATTATTGTTTATTTTAGCATCAATTTTAAAAAAGTAACCAATGAGATATTTTATTAAAATCTTTTGTTTTTCTCTCTTTATTAGCTTTATTTCAGAAAGTGTTTATGCTCAGAACACGAATAGAAAGTTAATCAAAGCGGACATGTCGTTTGATAATGAAGAATACTATATTGCTGCAGAGTTATATAAAAAAGCATACAAAAAGACTAAAAACAGAGCTTTAAAAGCTGAAATCATATTTAAACAGGCGGAATGTTATAGGAAATCTTTAAATTATAAACGAGCGGAAAGTTATTATAAACGAGCAATTAAAGCAAAATATCCAGATGTTATTGTATACTTGCATTATGCAGATGTATTAAGAATTCAAGGTGATTATGATGAAGCTATTAAACAGTATAAAATATTTATAAAATTAAACCCTACAGATGTAAGAGGAGAAATGGGACTTCGTTCTTGTGAATTTGCTCGTCAGTGGTTATCATCTCCTACTAGATATAAGGTTGTGCTTATGCCACTTGTAAATTCTAGATTTGATGATTATTCTCCATCCTATGGGACAAGTGATTACAATCAGTTGTATTTCACTTCTTCTAGAGAGAGTCTTGTTCATACAGATATAGATGAAAGAACTGGAGAAAACTTTACAGATATTTATGTAACTAAATTAGGTAAAAAACAAAAATGGAGTGCTCCAGTTCCATTACCAGAACCAATTAACACTTCTTCTCATGAAGCAACATCATTTTTAAATGATAGAGGTACTTCAATGTATTTTACTAAGTGTGAAGTTGAAAAAAATAAGATAACTTATTGTACAATTAATGTTTCGACAAGAAAAGGGAAACTATGGGGAGATCCTAATCCTTTACAAATTAAAGTAGATAGTAATGTAACTATTGGACATCCAACTGTTCAGGAAAATAAAGATGATTTTTTATTGATTTTTTCATCTGATATGGCTGGTGGTTATGGAGGTAAAGATTTATGGATGAGTAAGAAAGAAAAAAGAAATGGATGGAGTAAGCCAATAAATATGGGTCCCGCTATTAATACACCAGGAGATGAAGTTTTTCCGTTTCTTCATAGTGATGGTGATTTATATTTTGCTTCCTCTGGACATGTGGGAATGGGTGGATTAGATATATTTAAAGCAGTTGCAGATGAAAATGGGACTTACACTTCAGTAACTAATATGAAATATCCAATAAATTCATCATCTGATGACTTTGGTATAATTATTGAAAAATCTGGAGAAAGAGGATATTTAACTTCAAATAGAAATGGGGGTAAAGGAGGTGATGATATATATCAATTTGAATTACCTCCTTTAGAATTTAAGCTTAATGGTATATTGACAGATTCAAAGACAGGTTCTATATTAA
>PAZP01000007.1 GCA_002715565.1 Flavobacteriales bacterium | reverse complement strand
TGTAGCTTTCTTTACTGTAGCCTTAACTTCTTTTGACCCATTTGTAGAAATTTTTTGAATTTCCAATTTAGTCAAATGTTGTCTAAATCCATTCTTTACTCTGTATCCCTTTCTTCTTTTCTTCTTGAAAACAGTTACCTTATCACCTTTTAAGTGCTCAAGTACTTTTGCCGAAACTAATGCTCCTTCAATATTTGGAGAACCAATAGTTACTTGTTCTTTATCTTCAGTTAGTAGTACCTTATCAAAGTCTATTTTACCACCCTCTTTTACATCAATCCTATTGGTATATATATGCTGATTTTTCGCTACCTTAAATTGTTGCCCTAATATTTCAACGATTGCATACATGCTTTATTTTTTTAAAATGGGACGCAAATTTAAACATTATAATAAAAATGAACAATAATTAGTGGTATTTTTTAAATGTATTATTTAATACTTAAATTTGCAACAAAAAAAATGTTAGAAAAAATTGGAACTATATTAATATTTTCTGTGTTATTTTTAAATACTAATGCTCAACAAATTTTAAATAAGCAAAGGTGTGGAACAGACGAATACCATAAGTTAATTGCAAAGCAAACATTAAATTATCATCAACAAAGAGAAAGTACAAATATTCAAATCCAAGAATGGATTAAATCAAGAGAAAAATTAGACGCTTTTAGCAATACTATTACGATTCCCGTTGTTGTACATGTGGTTTGGAAAAATAATAATCAAAATATTTCGGATGCTCAGATATTTTCCCAAATTGATGTGCTAAATAATGATTTTCGTAGAAAAAATATGGATACTATAATGACTCCCATTGTATGGAAAAATATTGCAGCTGATTGTGAAATTGAATTTTGTTTAGCTACAACAGACCCTAACGGAAATCCAACTAATGGAATTACAAGAACACAAACATCAGTAAATTCTTTTTCTATGAATGACGATGTAAAACATACTGATTCAGGTGGAAGAGATGCATGGTCAAATGATAAATATCTAAATATCTGGGTATGCAATTTAGGAAGTGGACTTTTAGGATATGCAACTCAACCTTGGGGAAATAATATTAATGATGAAGATGGGGTAGTTATTGGATATGATTGTTTTGGAAGTACTGGAACAGCGCAATCTCCTTATAATAAAGGAAGAACTGCAACGCACGAAGTAGGACATTGGCTAAATCTTGATCATCTTTGGGGATATGGNAATTGCGGAAATGATAATTGTGCTGATACTCCAAAGCAAGATGATGCAAATTACTNNTGCGGTCCATTTCCTNTAACATCTCAATCTTGTAATAATACGGGNCCTAATGGTACAATGTTTATGAATTATATGGATTATACAAGTGATGGATGCATGAACATGTTTACAGAAGATCANAAAANTAGAATGATAGCTGCAATTATTAATAAAAGACCTGGGTTGTTAAANCAAAACTTATGNGTAATTCCAAATTATATTGAAGATTATCAAAATAACAAAAACAAAAAATTAATAAGAACAATAGATATTTTAGGAAGAAAAATCACTAAAAAAAATAAACACAATACAATTTTTAATATTTATAATGATGGTAGTGTAGAAAAAATATTAATCATTGAATAACTTATTCTTTAGTTACAAGATATACCCCTTGAAGTATTATTAATATACCTATCAAATGAAATAATTTTATAGTTTCTTTATCTAATAGACCCCAAAATAAAGCAACTAAAGGTATCAGGTATGTAACGGATGACGCAAAAATGGCGGAAGTTTTTTTTATCAAACCATTAAATATAACTAAAGCAAATGAAGTACATACAGTAGCTAAAATACATACATAAAAGAATGATTGCATGCCAATATCCGAANCTATAATTTCTAAAAAATCAGTAGAAAAAAGATATATGCCTGCAAAGGGACCTATAAAAGCAAATGCAATAGAAGCAATTGATATAGCATCCAAATTAGTAGTATATATTTTTATTACATTAATACTAATTGAATAACAGATTGTTGNTAAGATAACGAGAAAGATAGCATAATTTATTTCATTAATTTTCATTGAAGAGAAGTATAAAAATAATACGCCAAATAAACCAATAAGAACACCCATAAATTTTTGAATTGAAATCTTTTTACCAAAAATTCCAATTCCTACAAGTAAAGTAAAAATTGGAGNTAATGAATTCAAAATTCCTACAAATGAGCTATCAAGAGTANTTTGTGCCTTAGTAAATAAAAAAGCAGGCAAACCATTTCCAAACAGTCCAATTATTAAAAGAGGTATTATTTGTATTTTTCTTAAATCTATAATAGCTTTAAATAAAAATGGAAGTAATGTTAAAAAAGCTATAAATAATCTTAAAGCTGCTACTTGTTGATCTGTAAAAGCTACCAAACCTTTCTTCATTAAAATAAATGAAGAACCCCAGATAAATGCAAGAAAAAANAGAATAAAATAATTATAGAATATATCTTTCATATAATAATTTCATTAAATATCTATTTCC
The DNA here is from genome assembly GCA_002715565.1 of Flavobacteriales bacterium. Lineage (GTDB taxonomy): Bacteria > Bacteroidota > Bacteroidia > Flavobacteriales > BACL11. The sequence continues at coordinate 27,660 of PAZP01000007.1, read as the reverse complement.
ATTCAAATGACTCAATCAAATGTTTCACATCATCTTTTAAAAATATATTAAGTGGCATAATAGAATCATTAATTTCTTTGTTAAAATAAAGAGCTCCTCTAAAAAAGTGTTGAATACTATCTGTTAAAAAAAACTGCATAGCTGTTGCGGTCGAACCTTTATAATCATATAATATTCCGAATACTTTTAAAGAGTCATTAATATACAACTGTTCACTAATTCCATCTGCCATAACATTATGCTTATATGCTAATTTCCTTGATTGNTCTGTATGTAGATATAAGTCATCATCTAATTTTAAATAAGTTATGTGAATCTTAGCATTTAGCTTTATCAAATCGATATCAAATAAACAATCTGATTTTTCTTTAAAAATTAAAGTAGAGTATTCTGGTATCTCCATTATAAATGGACAATTTAAATCTATTTTTTTGTATTCTTTTTTAGGAAATTCTAATTTAAAAAAAGCTCTTGGTTTAGGTGTATGATTTTCAACACAAGATAAAAATAAAAATACAAACACAAACCTAATTCTCATCCAGAGTCACTTTTAAACGCCTTATCCTTCTATTGTCAGAAGATTCAACAATAATTGTATATGGTGGTATTCTACAAACATCTCCAATTTTTGGTATCTTGCCCTTATGTTCCAAGACTAATCCAGCTAACGAATCAGATTCGCCTTTAATGTCATCAAAAAAATCATGATTTCCTTTAACAATTTTTAAAAAATCTATCAAAGAAATTTTTCCTTCAAAAATATAATTTTTATCATCTAATTTTGAATAAATATTATCATCTATATCAAACTCATCATTAATCTCTCCAACAATCTCTTCTAATATATCTTCTAACGTAACAATACCAGAAGTCCCACCATATTCATCAACAACAATGGCAATATGATTTTTCTTAATTTGAAATTCTTTTAAAAGATCATTAATCATTTTAGTTTCAGGAACAAAATATGCGTCTCTGCATAAATCAAACCATTTAAAAGTATCANCTTCATTCAAATATGGTATNAGATCTTTAATGTATAAAATACCTAAAATATTGTCAAATTGATCTCTATAAATAGGAATTCTTGAAAAACCAGAACTAATAATATTTTTTAACACCTCTTTAAAGCCTAACTTTTCTTCAATTGCAAAAACATCAAGTCTAGATTTCATAATTTCTTTAACATCTGTATTTCCAAACTCAACTATCGATCTTAACATTCTTCTTTCTTCAATTTTACTTTCTTTTTCAGTTAAATCAAGTGCCTTAGAAATATCCTCAAAAGATGCCTCGGCTTGTCTCTTTCTTAAGCGTTTATCAATTATATTTGTTGTTGAAACTAATAAGTAGCTAAATGGATATATTATTTTTTGAAAAAATAATATAAAACTTGACGCTTTAGATGCANAAGCTCTAGCATTTGCATTTGCATATATTTTTGGTGTAATTTCTCCAAAAAGTACTAATAAAGATGTAATTATTACTACCTGAAATAAAAATTCTAAATTCGAGCCTTNAGGAAAAGAAATTACAGTGGATGTTANATATGCAGAAAGAATTACAATAGCAACATTTATAAAATTATTAATAATTAAAATAGTTGCTAATAGTAAATTTGGTTTTTCTAATAATTTCAGTACTGCANAATCTTTTTTATNTTCCTTTAAATGTTCTATTTCTTTAGGACTTAATGAAAAAAAAGCAACTTCAGTTCCAGAAATAAAAGCAGACGCAAAAATTAAAGCAATAATACAAATAGCAGTAATAAAAAAATTTATACTTAATAAATGTAATTTTATACCTGAAAAAACTGATATTATTGCTAAAATGGAGGCTTCTTCCAATTAATAAATATTTAACTAAAATGGCAAATCATCATCAATTTCATTAGAAGATGATTTAATGTTAATTTTATTTGAATCAACAGATGAATTATTTTTTGGGATGTCTTGTTCTAATTGTTGATCANGNGAATAATCTTTTCTGCCACCTAACATTGTCATATTATCTGCTAAAATCTCTGTGTTGTACCTTGTATTACCTTCTTTATCTTCCCATTTTCTTGTTCGAATCTTTCCTTCAATATATACGCTAGATCCTTTTTTTAGCCATTTTTCTGCTACTTCAGCTAAACCTCTCCAAAGTACAATATTATGCCATTCTGTTTGACTCACTTTTTCACCCTGCTTATTTTTATAATTTTCAGTAGTAGCTATTCGAAAATTAGCAACTGCCACGCCACTATCTAAGTATTTTATTTCTGGATCCGCTCCAAGATTCCCAACTAAAATAACTTTGTTAACTCCTGCCATTTTTTAAAGTTTTATGTTTTACAAATATATGAAAAATCTAATGTATATTTATATTTAAAGATTTTTCAATCAATCTTGATACCGGCAGATTTATCAATCTATTTTTGTGTATAGTAACATAGTCCTTTTTAATAAAATCATTACTATCTATATACCAAAACTTAGCATATATCTTTTTATGTGTTAAATGATGTACAATTGTCTTAGATATTGATTTAATATTAATATCAAAACCAAAAAACAAATCTTGCCACTCCTTAGTGTTTTGGATATATTTTATTGAATATTTTTCTGCAAATTCTAAAAAAGGAAAATCATATAATCCTCTCCATAATTTTTCAGTTCTTTTTTGCATCCACACACTATTTTGATTAGAAACGATAAAATAATGTAAATATGTTATCTTTTTATTTATTCTTTTTGATTTATATGGTAAATCTTTAACTAACCCTTTTTTAAAAGCCACACAAAAATCACACATAGGACAAATTACACATTCTGGATTTTTAAATTTACATTGAATAGAGCCAAAATCCATTATTGCCTGATTATAAATAGCTGGATTTGTATTTAAAATTAATTCTTGAGCAAAAGCATTAAAATGATTCTTGCCAGAAGTTGTATCATATGCAATATCAATACCAAAAACTCTACTAAGGACACGTATAACGTTACCATCAACTACAGCAAAAGGCAAGCCAAATGCAAAAGATGAAACTGCTGCAGCTGTATATGGTCCAATGCCTTTAAGTTTCAACAATTCATGATATTCTGCGGGAAATTTTCCATTATATTTATTTACAACTTCTTGTGATGTGAAATGCATATTTCTTGCTCTAGAATAATAACCTAATCCCTGCCAATTTTTTAACACAAAATCTATATCAGCGGATGCTAGAATATATATTGTAGGAAAATTTTGTGTAAATTTATAATAATACGAAAGTCCTTGGTTAACTCTTGTTTGTTGGAGAATTATTTCAGACAACCAAATATAATACGGATTTGTGGTGTTACGCCAAGGCAAATCTCTCTTATAATGCTTATACCATTCTATTAATCTTTCAGTAAATTTCATTACATTAATTTAAAACAAAACATTATAAAATTAAATAACTAGAAATTATTTTTAATATCTTTGGACGCTAATTTAATTAAGTAAACTTAAAACAGAGGTAAGAATATGACAAAAGCGGAACTTGTTAGTAAAATATCAATAAATACAGGAGTAGAGAAAGTAATTGCTATGGCAGTAATAGAGTCTATGATGGAGGAAATAAAAGTTAATATCGCACAAAATGAATCAATTTTTTTAAGAGGTTTTGGGACTTTTAAAGCAAAAAAAAGAGCGAAAAAAACAGGTAGAAATATTAAAAAAAATACCACTATTATTATTCCAGAACATCATATTCCTGCATTTAAACCAGCAAAATCTTTTGTGAAAGAGGTAAAAGAAAATATAAAATAATTTTAAGAAATATATATAATGTCAGGAGCTAAGAAAAAGAAAAGACTAAAAATTGCTACACATAAAAGAAAAAAACGTTCAAGAAAAAATAGACATAAAACCAAATAATTAGGTTTTTGATTTATACAAAAAAATAAATAGCCATGAAATACGATCTAATAATCGATTCAAGGCCTTCTGAAGTAGTAATTGCTCTTTTAAAAGATGGTGTTCTAATAGAACTACACAAAGAAAAGCACGATAATGATTTTTCGGTAGGCGATATATATCTGGGGAGAGTTCGAAAAAATTCTCCAGGTTTAAACGCTTCATTTGTAAATGTTGGTTATGAAAAAGATGGTTTTTTACATTATCATGACCTAGGACCTAAATTTAGATCATTTAAGAAATATACAAAGAAATCTATTGAGAAAAAAATAAATACCGCATCTCTAAAAAATTTTAAACAAGAAGATATAATTGAAAAAGAGGGGAAGATTAATGCTACTCTCAAAGGTGGAGATATTATTCTAACACAAATATCTAAAGAACCTATTTCAACAAAAGGCCCAAGAATAACAACAGAAATTTCACTTGCAGGAAGGTTTATGGTTTTGATACCATTTTCAAATAAAGTTTCTATTTCGCAAAAAATTAATAATAATGATGAAAAAAATCGACTTAAAAAACTAATTAATAGTATTAAACCACCTGGTTTTGGTGTAATTGTAAGAACTGTAGCTCAAGGTAAAAAAGTTGCTGAACTTGATAGAGATTTAAAAAATCTGTATAAAAAATGGCAAATCATTAGTAAAAAAATCAAAATAAAGAAACCTCCAGCAAAAATTCTAGGTGAACTAAATCGTTCTTCAAAGATTTTAAGAGATTTATTAAACGAAGAATTTCACAATATTTATGTTAATAATTCTGACTTGCAAACAGAGTTAAAAGATTATCTTGCTAGAATATCTCCACAACATGAAAATATGGTGAAATTTTATAAAAAAGAAAAACCAATATTTCAAGAATTTAATGTGACAAAACAAATAAAAAGTGCTTTTGGGAAAACAGTAACTATAAAAAAAGGGACATACTTAGTTATTGAACATACCGAAGCATTACATGTTATTGATATTAATAGCGGTAAAAAAGTAGATGCTAAAAAAGATCAAGAAGCCAACGCATTAACTGTTAATCTTGATGCAGCTGAAGAAGTTGCAAGACAATTAAGATTGCGAGATATGGGAGGAATAATTATTGTAGATTTTATTGACCTCAAACAAGAAAAAAACAGAAAATTACTAACAGAAAAAATGAGGGAGGCGATGGCAAATGATAAAGCCAAACATCAAGTACTTCCTCCAACTAAATTTGGCTTGATACAAATTACTAGACAAAGAGTAAGACCTGAAATGACTATAGAAACAGAAGAAAATTGTCCTATGTGTAGTGGAAATGGGAAAATTGACTCTAGTTTATTACTAATAGAACAAATAGAAAGAAAAATTAACACTCTTATTCAAGAACATCAAAATAAAATTGAAATAAAAACGCATCCCTTTGTTGCTAGTTACATTAATAAAAAAGAAGGCTGGTTTTCTTTTTCTATATGCAAAAAATGGAAAAAGAAATATAAAAGAAATATTATTATCAGCCCAGATGAAAGATTACATTTATTACAATATAGTGTTAAAAATAACTAGAGCTTTTACTAAGAATATATTTATAATATTTAATTAAAACAATAACTGAAAAAAGCAATAAAATACAACCCATCATATACGCGAATCTTATATTAGATTCTACTTGAAAAAAAGTTAAACTCAACATACCGATCAACGCCATTCTCATAAAAATATTTATAGTTCCAAATACCGAATTAGTTCTTCCTATCAAGTTATTTGGAACATTATTAAACAAATATGTTGTTCGTAAAATCCTAACACCAGCATTTGTTATTCCAATAACTAAATTGCCTAAAAAGAATATCCATAAAAGATTATAAAATGTCATCAGATATAATGAAATAGAAACTAGTAAAAAAAGTAAAATTACAGACATAACCAAATTTAAATTTTTGAAAATCTTTAAAATTAAAAATCCAGACAATATAGCTCCAATTGAATAATATATTTCAGCTGAAGCATATACATTACCTTCCATTTTTAAAAAATGATCAACATAAGAAGGTAAAATTATATGAATCTCAACTAACGTAAAGGCAAATAACACATAAGAAATCACACCAAATAAAAAAATATGTTTATTCTGTACGAGATAAATAAACCCTTGTTGCAATCTTAAATACAAACTTCCTAAATGCACTTCATTTTTAAATAGAGATTTATATTTTATTAAACTAAATAAAATAATCACTAGCAAATACGTTATAGAATCCATCAAAAATATCTCATAAATTTCCCAAGCATGTATATTAAATGGCAATTCTATTTTTATTCCAGCTATTTCTAATATATTGTTTTTAGTTCCAGTTAATAAAATAGCAGCAATTGCACCAGCAAAAATAGAAGTAGCTTGTCCTTGAACTTCAATATATGAATTCAATCTTCCGTAATCTTTTTTTTCTGTAATTTCCTGAACAAAAGCATATAAATTAGGATAATGAATGTTGTAATTAAAAATTGTTAAACCAAAAACTAAAATCACTAAAAAATCTTTAAGGTGTAAATTTTGAAAACCATAAAAAGAAATAAGGCCAATAATAATTCCACAAATTAAATTTGTTAGTATAAATATTTTTTTTCTAGAATATCTATCTATTAAAGTACCCGCATATAAACCCCAAAACAATGTTAAAAAAGTAATAAAAAAATATGAATGCACAAAAACCTGTGGTTTATCTGCAATTTCCACAAAATACCAAGGTATTGCAATCATACTTATTCCTTGAGCAAAACCAGAAATAATGTTAGATGTAAATAATAAATAAATTGCTGACTTATTACTCAAAATAATTTGTGTTTAATTACTTAAATCAAAAGTATAAATTACATAATTATGTGAGTTCTTTTAAATTAAATTATCTCAACTAATAGATGTTAAAAAAGTATTGTACTTTTGATATATGTTTACTAATCAAGAAGAGAATACAATTAAAAAATTAAAAAAAAATTGCGCAGAATCAGATAAATGTCAGTTTGATATAATTAAAAAAATGTCTTCTCTTAGAATTCAAAAACCAGTCCAAAAAAAAATATTAAATATTTTAGTTAAAGAAAATTTTATTAACGAAGCAAGATATGCAAAAACTTATTGTAGGGGTAAGTTTCGTATTAATAAATGGGGTAAACAAAAAATTATAAACTCATTAAAAATTAAAAATATTTCATCAAAAAATATTAATAATGGTTTAAAGGAAATCCATGAAGAAAGTTATATCAGTTTAATTAATGATCTAATATGTAGAAAAAATGAAAAATTAAATAAGCTTGATATGAAATTAAAAAAAGAAAAAATTGCTAAGTTTTTACTGCAAAAAGGGTTTGAGTCTCCTTTAATATGGAAAAGTATAAATAATTTAATAACGAAATAAATTTAAATACAAAATGGTGAGTCAAGAGACAATAAAAAATTTAGATCATAGAAAATCACAACTATACAAGTATGTTAAAATTGAACAAAAAAAATCTCAATTAATCGAATTAGAAAAAAAATCACAAAATGATAATTTTTGGGACAAACAAGAAAAAGCAACAATAATTTTAAAAGAAATAAATGATTTAAAAAAATGGATTAACTTATATGATGAAATTAAAACAAACATTGAAGAATTAATAGTACTGAAAGAGCTTGAAGCTAATTTAGAAGAACTAAACACACAGCTAAGTAAAACAATAGAATCAATTGAAATACTTGAGTTTAAAAATATGTTAAGTGCTAAAGAAGATAATCTTTCTGCAATTATGACAATAAATCCAGGAGCTGGTGGTACAGAGGGTCAAGATTGGGCAGAAATGCTAATGAGAATGTATTGCATGTGGGGTGAAAAAAATCATTATAAAGTAAAAACATTAGATATAATCAAAGCAGAACCTGTTGGTATTAAATCTGTAACAATAGAATTTGAAGGTGATCAACCTTTTGGCCATTTAAAAGGAGAAAATGGAGTTCATAGATTAGTAAGAATATCACCATTTGATGCTAATTCTAAAAGACATACAACTTTTGCTTCTGTTTTTGTTTACCCCCTAGTTGATGAAACAATTGAAATAAAAATTAATGATTCTGAAATTAGTTGGGATACTTTTAGAGCTGGTGGGGCTGGCGGTCAAAGTGTTAACAAAATAGAAACTGCGGTCAGATTGAAACATGAACCAACTGGTATAATAATTGAGAATTCTGAATCAAGATCTCAATTTGATAATAAAGAAAAAGCAATAAAATTATTGAAATCACAATTATATGAAATTGAGAGAAGAAAACTATTGAAAGAAAAAGAAAAAATTGAACAAAACAAAAAGAAAATAGAATGGGGTTCGCAAATAAGAAATTATGTTTTACACCCTTATAAAATGGTTAAAGATCTTAGAACAAATTTTGAAACATCTAAACCGGAAGATGTTTTAAATGGTGACTTAAATCCATTTATCAAATCTTACCTAATGGAAAACGGACAACAATAAAAAATAATAAAAAAAAGATTAATAGGTTTATACTTATTTTGGTAAGTCTGACTGTTCAAGTTTTCCCTCTCTTAACCAAACAAAAATAAAATATGGAATTACGCTTGCTAAAAAGAAAATACACCAAAATGCCATTAAAAAAACAAAAACAAATATTAAGAAGCCTATAAATTTCATAATTATTAATTTTGTACAAATTAACAATAACTATTATCAGTATCAAAAAAAAACACCATGAAATTTAGAATAGAAAAAGATACTATAGGTGAAGTCAAGGTTCCTTTAGAAAAATACTGGGGCGCCCAAACAGAAAGAAGTAGAAATAATTTTAAAATTGGACCCGAAGCTAGTATGCCTCTGGAAATTATATATGCTTTTGCTTATCTCAAAAAAGCTGCAGCTTGTACAAATAATGATTTAGGTTATCTTTCTATTGATAAAAAAGATTTGATTGTCAAAGTATGCGATGAAATTCTTGAAAGAAAACATGACAATGAATTTCCATTAGTTATTTGGCAAACAGGAAGTGGAACTCAAAGTAATATGAATGTAAATGAAGTAATTGCTAATAGAGCACATGTGATTAATGGAGGAAAAATTACAGATTCTGTGAAGTATATACATCCAAATGATGACGTAAATAAATCTCAAAGTTCAAATGACACATTTCCAACTGCTATGCATATTGCATGCTATAAAATAATTGTAGAACATACCATTCCAAATTTAATAAAACTAAAGGAAACTCTAGAAAAGAAATCTAAGGAATATCAAGATATAGTAAAAATTGGAAGGACACACTTAATGGATGCAACTCCACTAACTCTAGGACAAGTTTTTTCTGGTTATACATCACAAATAAATCATGGCATAAAAGCAATAGAAAATACACTTTCTCACCTTTCAGAAATAGCATTAGGGGGAACAGCAGTAGGTACTGGCATTAATACTCCTAAAGGATATTCAAAACTAGTAGCAAAATATATTTCAAAATTTACTGAACTACCTTTTATTTCTGCTAAAAATAAATTTGAAGCAATTGCAGCCCATGATGCAGTGGTAGAAAGCCATGGAGCTCTTAAACAAATAGCTGTTTCTTTAAACAAAATTGCTAATGACATAAGAATGTTATCTTCTGGCCCAAGAAGTGGTATAGGAGAGATTATAATTCCTGAAAATGAACCAGGTTCATCAATAATGCCTGGAAAAGTTAATCCAACTCAATGTGAGGCAATTACTATGGTTTGTGCTCAAGTAATAGGAAATGATAATTCAATATCATTAGGAAATATGCAAGGGCAATATGAACTCAATGCTTTCAAGCCATTACTAGCTAGCAATCTTATTCAGTCTGCAAAATTAATAGGTGATGCTGTATCTTCTTTTAATAAAAATTGTGTGAAAGGAATTATACCTAATCATAAGAATATAAAGAAAAATCTTGACAACTCTTTAATGCTAGTGACAGCCCTAAATAATAAAATTGGATATGAAAAAGCTGCTCTAATTGCAAAACATGCTCATAAAAATGATTTAACTTTAAAAGAAGCGGGGATTAGTCTTGATATAATTACAGCAGAAGAATTTGAAAAATGGGTAAATCCAAAGGATATGTGTGGATAAAGTTAGTTTATAAATAATCTGTTAAACCTTTTCTTTTAAGACCATTAACAATGTCCTTTATCTTTTGTTCATCATCAGTTTTACAGATCATTAATACTTCTTTTGTATCTATTATTATATAACCATCTAGTCCTTGCAAAACAACTAATTTTTTCTTATCTGTATTAACAATATTATTAACTGAATCATTAAAAATAATATTATTACCAATAACAGAATTATTATCCTTGTCAGTTGCTATATGTGTCGAAACTGAACCCCATGTACCAAGATCACTCCATCCAAATTCTGATGGAAAAACATATACATTATCTGCTTTTTCCATAATAGCATAATCTATTGATATATTTTTACAACCAGGAAAAACTCTATTAATATATTCTTGCTCATTTTTTGTTTGATAAAATTCTTTTCCTTCTTCAAAAATATCGTATATATCACGTAGATATTTTCTAAAAGCTAAAGTTATCGATTTAGCACTCCAAATAAACATACCAGAATTCCAAAGGAAATCACCACTATCAATAAAACTTAAAGCTAACTCCTGGTTTGGCTTTTCAGTAAACGTTTTAACTTTCTTAAGATTAGCATCTATTTCTAATTCATTAGATTCATATTGTATATACCCATATCCGGTATCTGGACGAGAAGGGTTGATTCCTAGAGTTAACAGCACGTTTTTTTCTCTAGAAATATCAAGACATTTCTTGCTTATATTAATATATTTTTCCTCATTTGTAATTATATGATCTGAAGCTGCAATAATCATATTTGCATTTGGGTTAATTTTTTGTAATTTAAATGAAGCATATGCAATACATGGAGCTGTATTTCGCATTACTGGTTCAAGCAGTATATTGTCTTTCTTCAAACAATTTATTTGATCTAAACACAATTGTTTATACATTTCATTAGTTACAATAAAAATATTTTCAACTGGAACAATTTTTTTTAAACGTCGGAATGTCTGCTGAATTAAAGTTTCACCTGTACCAAGTATATCTAAAAATTGTTTTGGTGTATTCTTCTTCCTTATGGGCCAAATTCTTGAACCAATCCCCCCAGCCATAATTATTGCAAAATCGTTTCTGTTCATCTTTTTATTATCTCACAAAAATACAATTTTCATTCTAAAACACTAATTTCAGCTAAAGGATGAAAAAAATATACTTTATTATTTTTTTTATTAATACATCTATATCTTTTTCTTAATTTTTCCTCTTTAATGAAAATTTGATTATTAAAAACAAATTCTGTACCTCTATTTAAATTTAAAATTTTTAGTTTTTTAATTTCATCATATTTACTTAGAGTTAATGAAAGATCAAAATCTGAAAATGTTGATGCTAAAGGATTCTTAGAATATCTAATTAATGGTTTTAGTATATCTGAAGGAAAAATATCTTCATGGATTAATATTTGTAATAAATTAGAAAAAATATTTTTCCATTTTTTTCCATGAGGAGGATATAGATTATAGTGTTTTTTATAAACATATGCATGTGCTAGTTCATGAGTTAATGTAATTAAAAATGCATATGGATTAAGATTATTATTAATAGTTATTATTGATTTATTTTGTATAACCTTAAAGTCCCCTGATTTTGTTTTTCTGGGATTTTTTATCTCTACAAATGTATCAGTTTCTAAAATCCAATTATTAACTATATCATAGCTATTAATAGGTAAAAAAAAATTTAACATAATTACATCTTTTCTGTTTTAAACTATAAATCTAAATAGATCAAATACTTGAGGATATTTTATTTCAAGAAATAAAGCAAAATAACCCACAGCTACAGCAATTAATAATCCAATTATAGTAACTATTAATCCGTCTTTTCTGTTTTCTGCAATTAATGGGAAAATCCCATCACCACTAGTAGCTATAGCTGCTGCGATTAATGCTGAAATTGGGAAATTAGGTATTGTTATAAAAGCGGTTGCAACTGCTATCATACCTCCACATCCCGGAGTTAATCCAATTAACGCTGCTAATAAAACAACAATAAATAATGAAGATGTCATCCAAGAATTAAACATCTCTGCACCGACAAGAAAATCAATAACATAGTTAGCTATAAATAAAGCTATAAAAACATATGTTACAACCATAGAAACATCCAAAACCGCATGTGATAATGTTGAAATAATATTATTATCATAACATTTGAGATCTTTATAAATATATTTACTTAAAAGATAAAAGACTATACAAGTAATTGTAAGTATAATAGATATCCAGTAAGTTAAATTTGCAATAGATTCTATACTTTGACCCCATAAAGCCATAATTGATCCTGGAGCTAAAAATATAGCCATTACTAGTATAGAACACACTCCTAAATTCTCAATAAAATTAGATGAGAAAGAGTTTTTATTTTTTGTAATTACGTGAGATTCTAAAGAAATATTATTATTTTCCCGAGTCTTCCTGATTCCAAAAAAATCAGCGAGATATCCAAAAATAATACCTGTGATAAATCCAAATATAGTAACTGTTAAATATGCTTGTAAATTAGCTACAACATCCGCTTCATCAGAAGCTCCTAGTAAAACAAAAGATCCTTCTCCCAAAGTACTAATAAAGCTAGCAAATAAACCACCAAAAGATATTTTTTTCTTTTTATATAATGATGCCAAGATAATTGTAGCTCCACAACCTGGAATTGCTCCAAAAAAAGAACCAATAATAGGATGCAACCATTTTGGACCAATCTGTGTAGATATCTTATCAAATCTCTTTTGAGCTATAAAACTTATTAATGCAAATCCAATTATTGATATAGAAACATATCCTCCTATTGCACCTGCTGCCTCAAAATTATCTAATATAAATGACCAAAGATTAAATTCCATAGTTAATAAGTTTATTATTTAGTTATTATCAAATAAAACTAATAGTAAGCCTTAAATTAAATCATATTTAAAATACTAAAAAATAAATGATAAAACCAATTTATACTTAATAAAGTAACTAAATATTTAAATGCAAATATAGTTAATTTGAATTCTAAAAAAACTAATAATTGGCAGATGAAAAATTAGGACAATCATCACATTTTTTTTTCTTACTAATCGCACAAGAAGTAAAAAAGAAAAAAATAATAATTATGAATAAAAAAAATATTTGCTTTTTCATTTTCAACGCAAATATAAATAAATTACTTATTTTCGAACACATGTTGAAATTATTAAAACATCTAGGAAAGTACTTTAATATGATGTCGAAGGTTTTATCAAAACCAAAAAAATATTCTGTCTTTTTAGGTCAACTAAATTTAGAATTACAAAAAATTGGTCTGAATTCTATTAGCATCGTTACAATTATATCATTTTTTGTTGGAGGAGTTGTGAGTATTCAAACTGCATTTAATCTTCAAAATCCATTGTTACCAAAATATCTCATTGGTTTAGCAAGTCGGGATTCTCTTATATTAGAATTCTCACCAACAATGATAGCATTAATACTAGCTGGAAAAGTTGGTTCTAGCATTGCTTCTGAAATTGGTTCTATGAGAATTACAGAACAAATAGATGCATTAGAAATTATGGGAATGAATTCTGCATCATATTTAATTCTACCAAAAATTATTGCATCAATATTTTTTTTCCCTCTTTTAGTTGTTTTGAGTATGGGTATAGGAATGATTGGCGCATGGATAGGCGCTTTGTCTGCTGATATTACTACCTCTGAATTTTTATATGGTCTTAAATATGAATTTAATCCTTTTTATATCACCTATGCTATTATCAAAACCATTTTCTTTGCATTTATTATTTCTTCTGTTTCATCATATCTTGGATATTTTACTAAAGGAGGTGCAATTGCAGTAGCTAAATCAAGTACTCAAGCTGTAGTTTCAAGTAGCATTATAATACTGATTTTAAACTATGTGCTTACAGATTTAATTTTATCATGATTGAAATAAGAAATATAACAAAAGCATTTTCAGGGAAGAATATCTTACATGATTTGTCTTTTAAATTTGAGAGAGGAAAAACAAATTTAATAATAGGAGAAAGTGGCTCTGGAAAAACAACATTATTAAAAATATTAATTGGTTTATATAAACATGATAAAGGAACTGTATTATTTGATCAAACCAATCTAAATAATATTAACCTAAAAGACCAAAGAATACTTAGGCAAGAAATCGGCATGCTTTTTCAAGGGGGCGCACTATATGATTATATGACAGTTGAAGAAAACATAATGTTTCCCCTAACAATGTTTACTAATAAAACAGAAAAAGAAAAAAAAATACGAGTTGATTTCTGCTTAGAAAGAGTTAATCTTGTTGGGAAAAATAAATTAAAAACTTCGGAGCTAAGTGGTGGTATGATTAAAAGAGTTGCTATTGCAAGAGCAATAGCAATGAAACCAAAATATTTATTATGTGATGAACCTAATTCTGGTTTAGATCCGAGAACAGCAATTCTTATCGATGATTTAATAAGAGAAATCACTAAAGAATATAATATAACAACTGTTGTAAATACTCATGACATGAACTCTGTTATGCAAATCGGAGATAAAATTGCCTTTATATATAATGGCAAGATTTGGTGGTCAGGAGACAAAGAAGAACTTATTAATGCTAATAATAAAGAGTTGAATGATTTTGTATTTGCTTCTAAATTATTTAAAAGATTGAAAACAAAAAAATGAAATATGTAAAGCCAAAAAAATTTTTAGGCCAACATTTTTTAATTGATGATCAGATTGCAGAAAAAATAATAAATTTAGTAAGTGATAAAACAAAATATATTCTTGAATTAGGTCCTGGCACAGGTGCTCTAACAAAACACATAATTAAAAAACATTATTCAGCAAAATACATAGAGCTTGACTCTGAAAGTGTTGCATATTTAAAAGTCAAATATTCTGAAATAAAAGATAATATAATAAAAGATGATTTTTTAAAATTAGATTTAAAAAACATACATCCTTTTCCATTTGCACTAGTAGGAAACTTTCCATATAATATATCATCTCAAATATTATTTAAAATTTTAGAAAATAAAAATTTAATAACTGAAATGATTGGAATGTTTCAAAAAGAAGTTGCTGAAAGAATTGTAGCAAAAAAAGGAAAAAAAAAGGGAGTGATATCCATTTTTACACAAGCTTTTTATGATGTAGAATACTGTTTTAGTATTGGAAACAATAAGTTTTCTCCTCCTCCAAAAGTAGACTCTGCTGTCATAAAAATTCAAAGAAATAATGTTAAAAGGCTTAAGTGTGATGAAAAAATATTTAATCATGTTGTAAAAACAGCATTTAATCAAAGACGGAAAACTTTGAAAAATGCCTTAAAATCTTTTAATTTGTCTTACTGTAAAGAAATAAATAGATTACTTACACTAAGAGCCGAAGAATTATCAGTAAATGATTTTATATTAATTAGTTTAAATGTCAGAAAAAACAATAAATAATCAATTAATTGAAAAAATAAATCTTTTAATAGAAGAAAAAAAAGTAAGTGATTTAAATAATATAATAAAGACTCTACATAACGCAGATATAGCGGAAATTATCAAACAAATAAATTTAGAAAAAGCTAAATACCTGTATAAACTTATAAAGGATGAAAAAGCTGCACTTGTTATAGTTGAATTAGAAGATAATATTAGAGAACAACTGCTATCTAATTATTCAGCAAAAGAAATTGCAGTTGATGTAATTGAAAATTTAGAGTCAGACGATGCAGCAGACTTAATTTCTGAATTCTCAAAAGAAAGAAAAGAAGAAGTCTTATCTCATATTGAAAATATTGATTATGCAAATAATATTTCAGATCTTTTGAGCTATTCTGAAGATACAGCTGGTGGTTTAATGGCAAAAGAATTAATCAAAGTAAATGAAAACTGGAACACATTACTATGCTTAAAAGAAATGCGAAAACAAGCTGAGTCAATAAAAAAAGTACATACAATTTATGTTGTTAATGATGAAGATCAGCTTTTAGGTTTATTATCACTGAGGAAGTTATTATTATCACAAAATAATGAGCCTATTAAAAATATTATTAAAAAAGATATAGTTGCTGTAAATGTTTTTGAAAACAATGAGCAAGTTGCAAGTATCATGAGAAAATATGATTTGATTGTTCTTCCTGTAGTAAATGATAATAATGAACTTGTAGGAAGAATTACAATTGATGATATTATGGATGTTGTAAAAGAAGAAGCTGAAAAAGATTATCAAATGGCTTCTGGAATTATTGAAGATATTGAAATAAATGATAATATTTGGACCGTAACAAAAGCAAGATTACCATGGCTATTAATAGGAATGATAGGAGGATTAATAGGCGCGGAATTAATTGGTTTTTTTAACTTAAAAGAAAATATAGAATTGGCACTATTTATTCCACTTATTGCTGCTATGGGAGGAAATGTAGGAGTACAATCTGCCGCTATTGTCGTGCAAGGAATAGCGAATAACTCCTTAAAAACAAATAACATAATTAATAGACTATTTAAAGAATTAATAACAGGAGTTGTAAATGGCTTTATATGTTCTTTACTGATATTCATTCCTATACTTTTACTTGGCTATCACATTAAATTATGTATAATTGTAAGTATCTCTTTACTAGCAGTTATTGTATTTGCAGCTTTATTTGGTACATTTATACCAATTACATTAAAAAAATATAACATCGATCCGGCATTAGCAACTGGTCCATTTATTACCACAATTAATGATATTTTAGGACTATTCATTTATTTTTTAATAGGAAAAGCTATTTTTTAATATGAAAATACTTTTTATTGAATCTGTTCATCCTTTATTAAAAGAAAATCTAGAGAGTAACGGTTTTGTATGTGATATAGAATATAACAAAAGTAAAAAAGAAATAGAGAAAATCATTTCAATATATGATGGTATTATTATTAGAAGCAAATTTAAAATTGATCAAGTATTTATAGATCAAGCTAAAAACTTAAAGTTTATAGCAAGAGCTGGCTCTGGACTTGAAAATATTGACACCGTATATGCAAGTAAGAAAAATATAATCTGTTATAATGCTGGTGAAGGAAACAGACAATCTGTAGCTGAACATGCTATAGGACTACTTCTTTCTCTACTAAATAAATTAAATAAATGTGATCAAGAAGTTAGAAACGGAATATGGAAAAGAGAAGAAAACACTGGAATTGAATTGTCTGGAAAAACAATTGGTATAATAGGATATGGAAATAATGGTTCAGCTTTAGCAAATATAATATCAANTTTTGGTGTAAAAATATTAGCNTACGACAAATATCTTAATAATCATGCTNACAAATGTGATATGAANACTATTTATGAGCAAGCTGATATACTTAGTTTACATATTCCGCTAACTGAGGAAACAAAATGGNTAGTAAATGAAAATTATATTAAGAAATTTAAAAAGAATTTCTATTTAATAAATACNTCTAGAGGTAAGTGTGTAAAAACAAGTTGTTTAGTTACAGGATTAAAAAACGGNAAGATAAAAGGAGTATGTCTAGATGTATTTGAAGANGAAAAAATAGATTTCAATAGTTTAAATGATAATAATAATATAAGTTATCTTCTGAAATCAAATAAGACTATTCTCTCTCCACATGTTGCTGGATGGACAANAGAAAGTAAAATNAAAATTGCAAAAGTTTTATANACTAAAATCATGGNATTTANAGANAAAAANTTATAAAACTATTCAGCAACTACTTGTATAGTATTTCTGGATTTTTGTTCTAAAATTATTTTTTTATCATTAAATAGTTTTAACGATTCTAAAGTATAGTGTCTGATAGTATACAAAGTTAAGCTAGAGTTATAATTTACTTTAAAATATTTTTGAAGATCACTGATTAGGCAAGGCACTTTGTACTGATGATTGTCTATACAAATAGAAAAAGATATTGCTGAATTTTGCATTAAATTAGGAGTAATAGAATATGTTGCTAGTAATTTAAATATTTTACTTAAATGTTGCTCAATTATAAATGATAAATCTGGATCTGAAATTGAAATTAATATTTGATCTTTTTTTAAAATATAAGAAGGTTCATATACACACTCTTTTTGGCTATCATAAACCAAAGTGCCTTTGTTATCTAAATCAATAAATGATCTAATAATAAGTGGTATATTTTTCTTTTTTAAAGGCTGTATAGTCTTAGGGTGCACTACTTTAGCTCCAAAAAAAGCTAATTCTATGGCTTCATCATAAGAAATATGATGATATAATTGAGCATTTGGAAAATATCTAGGATCTGCACTCATTAAACCTAGAACATCCTTCCAAATTATTACTTCTTTCGCTTTTAAAGAAAATGCTAATATGGCAGCAGAAAAATCTGACCCTTCCCTACCAAGTGTAGTTGTATGATTCTCACTAGTACCTCCAATAAATCCTTGAGTAATATAGAAACCTTTATTAATTTCCTTTTTAATTAATTCTGTCGTTAATTTCCAATTAACTTGCGCATTCTGATATGTATTATCTGTTCGAATAATATCACGAGCATCTATCAGTTTGTTACTGACACCTATATCGTTTAAATAAAAACTCATAATCTTGGTTGATAAAAATTCTCCTNCGGATACAATTTGATCATAGATATANGTATAATCGTGTGTAGNATCTTCATTTAAAGCCCATTCTAATTCAATGAAAATATTATGTATTTCATCATAGATNAANTTTTTTTGATCAAANATTGAATTTAAAATATCATAATGAAAATCTTTGATCTTATTAAAGATAATATTCTTGTCATCTTGGNNTTGAATATGACAATTGTATAAATCTTCTAACATATTTGTCACCTTTCCCATAGCGGAAAATACTACTATCAGATTATCATGCTTATAATTTTTAATTATCTGAACCGNATTCTTTATAGAACTANTATCCTTTATAGATGCTCCTCCAAATTTAAGTACTTTCATTATATTTATAAANTAAACATCAAAGTAAAGAATTATTTTTCTAAAAATTCTTATCAAATTTCCGATATTTGCAATATATCTAATTTATNATCTTATGANAATAGCATTTATCACTTCAGGNGGTATTGCNCCATGTCTATCAGCAACAATAGGTAGNCTTGTGAAAAATTATTTTGAGAATTATCCTAATGCTGAAATCATTGGNTATTTAAATGGATATAAAGGTTTATTGTTAGGAAGATCTATTTCATATCCTAGATCTNTTTTAAATNATNTTGAAAAATTATATAATTTTGGTGGATCTCCAATAGGAAATAGTAGAGTTAAATTAACTAATATTGANGATTGTGTAAAAAATGGATTTGTAAAAAAAGGTGAAGATCCTCTAAAAATTGCTGCNGAACAATTAGTNAAAGATAATATAACTATTTTACATACAATAGGTGGGGACGATACTAANACTACTGCTGCAGATTTATCAAATTATTTAAAAAAAAACAATTATAAATTAACAGTTNTTGGATTACCTAAAACAATAGATAATGATGTATATCCAATTAAACAAACTTTAGGAGCATGGACAGCTGCAGAACAAAGCGCTATTTTTTTTAAAAATATTGTAAATGAAAANACCACTTCTGACAGACAGCTCATTATTCATGAGGTAATGGGAAGANATTGTGGTTGGCTTACTGCTGCATCTGCTTTNGAATATAGAAAACTACTAAATGACACNGATTTTATACCAGAAATAGGAGTAATGAGAGAAAAATGGGAAATTCATTCTATATTAATTCCAGAAAAAAAAATAGATTTNGATAAAGAATGTTCTCGCTTAAAAAAGNTAATGGATAAGNATGATTGTGTAAATATATTTTTAAGTGAAGGTGCNGGAATNGATACAATTATTTNTGAAACAGAAAAAGAAGGAGAAACTATATTGCGTGATGCTTTTGGACATGTTCGTTTAGATGATTTAAATCCAGGAAAATGGTTTGCTAAAAAACTAGGAGAAAGATTAAAAGCAAACAAAATTCTAGTNCAAAAAAGTGGCTACTTTAGTAGGTCTGCTAAAGCAAATGAAAAAGATTTAAAATTAATATTTGATCTAGCAGACTATGCNGTNAATTCAGCTGTTAAGAAAAAAAGCGGAGTTGTTGGTTGGGATGAAGATAACAAAAATAATATATCATGTATTAATTTTAATAGAATTAAAGGAGGTAAACCTTTTGANATAAATCAAAATTGGTATAAANAAATGATTAATGAAATATACGCGATNTAATTGAATACGCAAGTTCCTCTCCTAAATTATTTTGGTGTTCCAAAACAAACTGAATCTCTAAAATTAGCTTTAAAAAAAGATAAGGNAAAAATTCANATACAGGGATTAATTGGATCCGCATTTTCTATTACAGCNAGTGCAGTAGTAAGAAAGAGTTCTAAACCACATNTGTTTATCTTAAGAGATAAAGAAGAAGCATCATATTTAATAAATGATATTGAGAATCTTCTAAAAAATGAAGTGTTCTTTTTTCCCNCATCANATCATAGAGCATATAAAATTGAANAAACTAATAATAATACAAATGCTNTGATGAGAGTTGAGGTGTTAAATAAANTAAATAATAAAAGAAATCCTATTATAGTTACCTACTCTGAAGCTCTTTCTGAAAAAGTAGTAAGTAAATCAGATCTTAAAAAAAATAGTATTAAACTTAAAGTTAATGATATTATTTCAATAGATAATTTAGAAAAAAAANTAAAATATCTAAATTTTGAAAAGGTAGAATTTGTAATACAAGCTGGTCAATACTCAATTNGAGGAGGTATAGTTGATGTTTTTTCTTATGCAAATGAAGATCCTATTAGATTAGAATTTTATGACACAAAACTTGAGAGCATAAGAACTTTTAATGTTAATANCCAGCTTTCAATAAANACAAAAAAAGAAGTTAGAATTATTTCAAATACTGAAGAAAAAAAAAAACANTTACACTAAAGANAGTTTTTTAAAATATCTGCCAAAAGATTCGATTATTTGGATAAAAGATATTAACTATACTAAAGGTATATTGAATANTTGTTTTAAAAAATCTTNTAATGAATACAAAAACAAACAAGATGTTGATAATCTTAATATTAAAGCAGAGGATTTATTTACTAATGAAATTGAATTTATTAATGAAATACAGAATTTTTCNATAATAGAAGATTCNAAAAACTGCTTTTTCAATCCTGATAAAAAAATTTTAATTAACACAGTTCCTTCTACAAAAATCAATAAGAAATTTGATATACTTAAATTAGATTTAAAGAAAAACCAGCAAGAAGGCTTAAAAAATATTATTCTTTGCTCATCAGATGAGCAAGAAACAAGATTAAATGCAATTTTTGAAAATGATAAAGAAGAACTAAACTATAAATGTATTTTATTTTCATTACATGAAGGATATATTGATTACACTAATAAACAAGCAATTTATACTGACCATCAAATTTTTAACAGACACTATAAATTTAAAACAAAAACGAAATTTACTGACAAACAAGCTATAACAATAAAGCAACTCACTCAGCTTGAAATAGGTGATTATGTAACACATATTGATCANGGAGTTGGAAAGTTTGAAGGACTTCATAAAATTGAAAACANTGGNAAATATCAAGAAGTGTTAAAATTAACCTATAAAGGAGGNGATATTTTATATATAAGCATTCATTCTTTACATAAAATAGCTAAATTTTCAGGCAAAGAAGGTATGGAGCCAAAAATACATCAACTTGGATCTCCAAATTGGAAAAAAACAAAACAAAAAACAAAATCAAAAGTAAAANTAATAGCTTTTGATTTAATACAACTNTATGCAAAAAGAAAACTTAAAAAAGGATTTGCATATTCCCCTGACACTTATTTACAACATGAATTAGAAGCTTCATTTATGTATGAAGATACTCCAGATCAAATTAAAGCTACAATTGATATAAAATCTGATATGGAAAAACAAATACCAATGGATAGATTAGTATGTGGAGATGTTGGTTTTGGAAAAACTGAAATAGCCATTAGGGCTGCATTTAAAGCAGTCGCAGATAATAAACAAGTTGCAGTATTAGTTCCTACAACAATATTAGCTCTTCAACATTACAAAACATTTAAAAAAAGATTAAAATATCTACCATGTAACATTGACTATATAAATAGATTTAAAAATACCAAAAGTCAAAAAATAACATTGGAAAAATTATCAAGAGGAGAAATAGATATACTTATTGGAACACATAGAATAGTTGGTAAAGATGTGAAATTTTTAGATTTAGGNTTAATGATAATTGATGAAGAGCAAAAGTTTGGAGTGAATATTAAAGAAAAACTTAAAGTATTAAAAGAAAATCTGGATATTCTTACACTAACCGCAACACCAATACCTAGAACGCTGCAGTTTTCACTGCTNGGGGCNAGAGATTTATCAATAATAAATACACCTCCTCCTAATAGACAAGCTATAGAAACTTCAATTATTAATATGAATGAAAATATTATNAGAGAATCNATTAGCTATGAAATGCATAGAGACGGACAAGTTTTTTTNATTCACAATAGAATTGAAAATATTAATGAAGTTGCAGGGCTCTTACAAAGACTTTGTCCAGATGCAAAGATTAGAACTGGCCATGGACAAATGAATGGTAAGTTATTAGAAAAAATTATGATAGATTTCATAGAAGGAGAATTTGACGTGCTTGTTTCAACAACAATTATTGAAAATGGAGTTGATGTCCCAAATGCAAATACTATCATAATAAATAANGCACAAAATTTTGGCTTAAGCGATCTGCATCAAATGAGAGGTAGGGTAGGAAGATCAAATAAAAAAGCTTTTTGTTTTTTAATTAGTCCTCCTCTACATACTATTTCAGATGAAAGTAGAAAAAGNCTTACCGCGCTAGAGCAGTTTTCAACCCTTGGTAGTGGATTTAAAATTGCTATGAGAGATATAGATATTAGAGGAGCTGGAGATCTTTTAGGNGCTGATCAGTCTGGATTTATAAATGATATTGGCTTCGAAACNTATCAAAAAATATTGGATGAGGCGATAGAAGNANTAAAACAAGAAAAATTCAAAGAATTAATAGTTGAAGAAAAAGATAGTTTTTATATAAAAGATTGTCAGTTGGATACTGATTTAGAAATACTTATTCCTGAAACTTATGTAAGTAGTATCAGTGAGAGAATAAATTTATATAAAGAGTTAAATAACTTTAATAATGAAAATGAAATAAATACATTCNTTCAAAGATTGGAAGACAGGTTTGGGANAATTCCAAATGAAATANNAAATATTTGCAATGGAATACGACTCAAATGGNTTGCTAAAAAAATTGGCATACAACGTATTATTTTAAAAAATAATAATATGTACGCGTACTTTCCAAAAGACAGTAATTCTAATTACTATAATTCAATTATCTTTAAAAAAGTATTAGATTATTTAAAAAATAATATTGAGAAATGTCAATTATTAGAAAAACAAAATAAACTTTCATTATTGATTAAAAATATCAATTCAATTGATGAGGCNTTAAAAATCTGTAAAGAAATTTTNGAAAAATAAACTTCATTAATCAACAATANNAATAACTTATTAACAATATTTTTTTTTAATTGCAATTCACTAGATAATACTATAGGATTTAAGTAAAATTGCATATAGTATTAAAAAATCAAAATGTCAGATAAAAAGGTAATTAAGAATGNATTGATTTCTGTGTTTAATAAANCTGGTTTAGAACCAATATTGAATAAATTAAATGATCTTCAAGTCCAAATATACTCTACTGGAGGNACAGCAAAATNTATTAAAAACCATAATATCCCTGTAAATCTTGTAGAAGANCTTACAACATATCCTTCTATTCTAGGTGGTAGAGTAAAAACATTNCATCCAAAAATATTTGGAGGGATTTTATCTAGAAGAGATGATAATAATGATAGAGTNCAAATAGATAAATACAAAATTATTGAATTTGATTTAGTGATAGTTGATCTTTATCCTTTTGAAGAAACAGTAAACTCNGGAGCTAATGAAAAAGAAATAATTGAAAAAATTGATATTGGCGGTATTTCCCTAATAAGAGCAGCTGCAAAAAATTATAANGATGTTTTTGTANTTTCTGCCATGNATCAATATTCAGAACTTCTTAATATACTAAATTCTAATGGNGCTATAACTAATGCTANTGAAAGAAAAAAATTTGCTAGACATGCTTTTAAAATCTCATCAAAATATGACAGAGAGATTTATAAGTATTTTAATGAGCCGGATGATATATTTGATCATACTCTAACACAGTCTAAGAAACTTAGATATGGAGAAAATCCTCATCAGAAAGGGATATTCTTTGGAGATTTAGATAANATATTTAGCAAATTAAATGGAAAAGAGTTATCATATAACAATCTGCTAGATNTTGANTCTGCTGTTAATCTNATTTNAGAATTTAATGAAACAACTTTNATAATACTAAAACATAATAATGCTTGTGGAGTAGCAAGTAGAGAAAAACTTTCTGATGCTTGGAGAGATGCATTGGCTGGTGATCCAATATCAGCTTTTGGAGGAGTTNTGATATGCAATAGNGAGATTGATCNTACAACTGCTAAAGAAATAGACAAAATATTTTACGAAGTATTAATTGCTCCTTCTTTTTCGTCTGGAGCATTAGATCTTTTAAAAAAGAAGGAAAAAAGAATTTTACTACAATTAAATAGCATTACATTTCCTGAAATACAATTCAGAACAATATTAAATGGTGTGTTACAGCAAGAAAAAGATTTTAAAACAGATGATTTGGAAGACGTAAATATTTCAACTAAAACATCTCCAACAGATCAGCAATTAATTGATCTACTTTTTGCTTCAAAAATTTGCAAACATACTAAATCAAATACTATTGTTCTTGCAAAGAATAAACAGCTTATTTCAAGTGGNGTAGGCCAAACATCTAGAGTTGATGCCTTAAATCAAGCTATCGAAAAAGCAGAAAAATTTAAATTAAATCTTGAGGGTTCAGTCATGGCATCAGATGCATTTTTTCCTTTTCCAGATTGTGTAGAAATAGGGCATAAATCTGGTATAAAATCTGTAATTCAGCCAGGTGGATCTATTAAAGATCAACTAACTATTGACTATTGTAATAAACATCAAATAAGCATGGTATTAACAGGCGTCAGACATTTTAAACATTAAAAATAAATATATGGGATTTTTCGATTTTATGCAAGAGGCCATTGCAATTGACTTAGGAACTGCAAATACACTAATTATACATAATGACAAAGTAGTAGTAGATGAACCATCAATTGTTGCAAAAAATGTAAGAACAGGTGAAGTTATTGCAATTGGAAAAAAAGCACAACAAATGCATGGCAAAGCTCATAAGGAAATTGAAACCCTCCGGCCATTAAAAGATGGCGTAATAGCTGATTTTCAATCTTCTGAACAAATGATCCGAGGTTTTATAGATATGATTCAAAAGAAAAGATCTATCTTCTCCCCTGCTCTTAAAATGGTGGTTTGCATCCCATCTGGCGTCACCGAAGTAGAAAAAAGAGCAGTTATTGACTCTGCAGAACATGCCGGAGCTAAGGATGTTTGGTTAATACATGAACCTATGGCTGCAGCAATAGGAATTGGTATAGACGTTTTAGAACCTAAAGGTAATATGGTAATTGATATAGGTGGAGGAACAACAGAAATAGCAGTTATATCATTAGGAGGTATCGTATGTGATAAATCTATTAGAGTAGCAGGTGATGAATTTACAGATAATATAAAAACATATATGAAATCACGGCATAATATTGCAGTAGGTGATATAATGGCTGAAAATATCAAAATAAGTGTAGGTTCTGCTTTAACAGAACTTGAAGAGCCACCTCCAAACTATGCGGTACATGGGAGAGATCTTATGAGCGGCATTCCTAAAGAAGTTATTGTAACATATAAAGAAATAGCTGGAGCATTAAATAACTCTATAGAACAAATTGAAGAAGCAGTAATGAGTGCACTCTTCAATACCCCACCTGCATTATCGGCCGATATATATAATGAAGGTTTATATTTAACAGGTGGAGGTTCTATGTTAAGAGGTTTAGATAAACGTATATCAAGAAAAACGAAACTTCCTGTCTATGTTGCAGAAGATCCATTAAGAGCAGTTGCTAGAGGAACAGGTATTGCATTGAAAAATACAGAAAGTTACTCTTTCTTGATTCAATAGTAATTTTTAAATATGTACAACTTATTACGATTTATTAAGATAAATCATTTTACAATTCTCTTTATCTTAGTGCAAGGTTTTTCGGTATTCTTATTATTATCAAATAACACATTTCAGCAAACTAAATTTAATAAATTTATAATGGAATACACTAGTATAATATATCAATATAAAAACATGGTTTTTAGCTATATCAATCTTAAAAAAGAAAATGAGTATTTAGTAAATGAAAACGCAAAGTTATATTCAATTTTATTAAAAAAGGATAATTCAAATAAGGTAATGATGTCAAATCAAGAAAAATTTTCTTATGAACCAGCAAAAGTATTAAACAATTCAATTAATAAACGGAACAACTACATTACTGTAAACAAAGGAATTAAGGACGGAATAAAAAAAGGTATGGGAGTTATTACTAACAATGGAGTTATTGGAATAGTTCACTCCGTTTCAGAAAACTATTCTATAATTATTTCTTTACTAAATAGAAAATCATCTTTAAGCGTGAAACTTAAAACAAATAATCATAATGGAATTTTAAAATGGAATGGATATGATTATAGAATAACAAATATTACAAATTTTCCTAGTCATATAAAAATTAATAAAGGAGATACAATTATAACTAATAGCCATAGTACAATATTTCCTGAAAAAATAAATATTGGAGAAATCTTAAGTTTTGAAAAAGACGAAAAAGGATACTTTGACGTCAAGGTTAAACTTTTTGAAGATTTTAATCAAATCAACTATGTATATATTATCTATAATACTAATGCTAAAGAACAAGAAGAACTTGAAAAACAATATAAATGACAAAATTATTTTACAAATATCTTAAATTAACACCTGTTTTTATATTAATACAAATATTAGTACTTAATCAAATTCTCTTCTTTGGTTATATGAATCCATTTCTATATATTATACTGATTTTATCTTTACCTATCGGAACTTCAAAATGGTTCTTACTTTTATACTCTTTTGTTATAGGTTTTATAATTGATATTTTTTCTACATCTTTAGGTTTTCACTCAACAGCATGTGTTTTAATTGCATTCATAAAACCCTATATTAGTAAAATAACGATTCCACAAAATATATTGGGTTATATGGATGAGATCAATATGTGGAAAATTGGAGTTAAACCTTATGTTTTATATTCGCTAATAATTATTTTAATACATCATGCTTTGCTTTTTATTATAGAAAATGCAAGTTTTAATATACATGTTTTGCAAAAAATTATTTTTAGCACTATAATGACTTTAATTATTTTGTTAATTGTTCAATTAGCAAATAAAAAGACATGAAAAAGTATGCAGTAAGGTCCAAAATTATTGCTATCCTATTTATAGCAATTACATCAATTTTTATTATTAAACTATTTTATATACAAATACTAAATAAAAA
>PAZP01000006.1 GCA_002715565.1 Flavobacteriales bacterium | reverse complement strand
TTAGCTGTTGGAATATTTATCGCCTCTGGAAAAAGTTTTTCTGCATATTCTTCAACTTGATATCCTTCATTAATGATTTTCTGTTGGAATTCAGAAAATTCTCCTTTATGCTTATTATATTCTTCTTTTTTATTTTTCAGAAGCCATAACGATTCTGGACAATTCAAATATTGTATAAAATCTGTCTTTGTTAAATGATTCATAATCTATTCTTTTGAGGAAAATTTATTAATAACCTCATCAGGTATCTTTTCTACTTTATTTGCAAGCCACATTTCATTTTCTGTTAAGGAGTTCTTAAGTAATATTTGATCAATAGTATAATTATCAAAGTGTGTTGCTAATTGTCTTTTCATTTCAAAATGAAATAGAGACATTAAAAAATAAAAGCCTCCTACTCCTAGGCTCTCAAATGGTCTGTTAAATGACAAGCCTCTATAGTCTATAATCTGCTGAACACCATTTTCAATAAGCTTTCTAGCATCATCATTGATATCAACATCTTTAAAATCAAATGATGTATCGCTAATACATAATTCAATGCCTTCTTTCTTTAATAACAAGGCTTTTTCACGAAGTAAATCGTATTTATTAGATATAGCAAATTTTTGTTGTTCTTCTGGAAGATCTTTAAAATCCATTATTATTTTCTCATGTATATTTTAAAAAAATGATCCGATTAATTGTTAAAAATAAAATTACTTGCCAAAACCTTTTGATAATGTAGGTTCCTCAGCTTCTGAAGTCTCAGTGTTTTTTTCAGTTGTAACTTTATTTTTTGTGTTTTTTTGTTTCCACGTAGACATTTTATGTTTTTCTAACTTACCTTTATCATTTGCTGTTGACTGATTAGATAGTGGATTTTTATCATCTGAATTAATAGATAAATTATTTTTCTTATTTAAAAACTTATCTAAACCTGGTATCCAGTCACTATTTTGAATAATATCTAAAGCACTATCTTCTGAAATTGACTGCTTTGATTTTGAAAGATCTCCTCCATTCCAAAAATTTAATGTAGAGACATTATTATTGTTTTGATCTTCTCTTAACCACTCAAATGCATATTCAGATTTATTAGAAGTAATTTGCCAAAAATCATAATCCCATTCACCACTTATTTCTTTTAATCCCTCGTCATTAACATAAAATTGATGCCCTTTCTTAAGTTGAAATTTCTTTTCTCCGTACCCATCTTTAAATAAATGTACAGTTATAGTTAGAGACTTCTTTTTTGGAAATGCTCTTTTTTTCTGACTTTTATTTTGTTGCTCTTCTTGCTTGACTTTCATAATCCACTTCATATAATAATATATCTGCCTGAGATTTGTATTTAACTTCATACATAGTTTGTGATTGCGCTATCGCAGATGAAAAAATTATTAGCAACACAGTTATTAGAAGTCTTTCTCGAAATTTAAAAATATTATCAACTATACTAACAACAAAAGTTCTCAAAACTACTTTAAGATTTGACTAGTATGATTTTTAGTGTCTACCTTAGAAATAACCTCTTCTATCACGCCTTTTTCATCAATAATAAAAGTAGTTCTGTTTATACCCATATACTCTCTACCCATAAATTTCTTTAAGGCCCAAACACCATAATCTTGAACTACTTTTTTTTCTTCATCTGAAACTAAGGAAAAGGAAAGATTATATTTCTCAATAAATTTTTGATGTCTTTTCACACTATCACAGGATACTCCAAGAACTTCATAGCCTGCCTTTTGTAATGCGTCATAATTATCCGTTAAATTACAAGATTGAGCTGTACAGCCAGGAGTCATATCTTTTGGATAAAAGTAAAGCACCACCTTCTTTCCTTTATATTGCTCTAAAGTAATTTTATCTCCATTTTGATCTACTGAGTTTATCTCTGGTGCAGTATCACCAGCTTTTAAATGTGTCATAATATTTTATTTTATAATGTTCCTCTTTTTTCTTGTTCTCTTTCAATGGCTTCAAATAAAGCTTTGAAATTTCCTGCTCCAAAACCTCTAGCTCCCATTCTTTGTATTATCTCAAAAAACAAAGTTGGTCTATCTTCAACTGGCTTTGTAAAAATTTGCAATAAATAACCTTCTTCATCAGCATCTATTAAAATACCTAAACGCTTTAAGGTTTCTATATCTTCTTTTAACTCATGATTGTGTTCTTCCAATCTTAAAGGTACCGCATCATAATATTCCTGTGGTGGAATAGAAAGAAATTCTATCCCCCTAGCTCTTAATTTTCCTACGGTAGTAATAATATCATCTGTTGCTACAGCTATATGTTGCGCACCAGGTCCTTCATAAAAATCTAAATATTCTTCTATTTGAGATTTTCTTTTTCCTTCTGCTGGTTCATTAATAGGGAATTTAATTCTTCCATTTCCATTACTCATTACCTTGCTCATTAATGCTGAATATTCGGTAGTAATTTGTTTGTCATCAAATGATAAAAAGTTTACAAAACCCATGACATCTTCATAGAATTTCACCCACTTATTCATTTCATTCCATCCTACATTACCAACCATATGGTCAATAAATTTTAATCCTGTTGGTTCTGGATTGAAATCTGATTCCCATTTTTCAAAACCAGGTAGAAATACGCCTTTATAGTTTTTTCTTTCAACAAAAACATGTACAGTTTCACCATAAGTATATATGCCAGATCGTACTACCTCTCCATGCTCGTCTTTTTCAGTTGTTGGCTCCATATATGACTTTGCTCCTCTACTTGTTGTCTCTTCCCAAGATTTTGTAGCATCATCTACCCATAGTGCAATAACTTTAACTCCATCTCCATGCTTGACAATGTGATCATTAATATTCGATTGTGAATTCAAAGGAGTGGTAAGTACAATACGAATTTTATCTTGCTTCAAAACATATGAAACCACATCTCCGCTACCTGTTTCAAGGCCTTTATAAGCATAGGATTGAAATCCAAATGCTGACTTATAATAATATGCTGCTTGTTTAGCATTTCCAACATAGAACTCTATATAGTCTGTTCCTAAAAGAGGTAAGAAATCTTTCGCCCCATCAAATATTTTTTCTAATCCGTAATCAACGTTTTTTATTTCACTCATAATTTTTTATTTAATTAGAATTATTCTTCAAGCCAAGATTTATGATACTTTCCGTCAGATAAATCAATAGCTGCTTGTGTTAACTTAAGTGGTGCAAAAGTATCTATCATGACCGCTAATTCATCTGTCTTTGTCTGCCCTATACTTCTTTCCATTGCTCCTGGATGTGGTCCATGTGGAATGCCCGCGGGATGTAAAGAAATAAACCCTTCTTCAACATGGTTTCTACTCATGAAATCTCCATCAACATAGTATAACACTTCATCAGAATCAATATTTGAATGATTATATGGGGCAGGTATCGATTCAGGATGGTAATCATATAGTCTAGGGCAGAATGAACATATAACAAACCTATTAGTTTCAAAAGTTTGATGAACAGGAGGCGGCTGATGAACACGTCCTGTAATTGGCTCAAAATCGTGAATTGAAAAAGCATATGGAAAATTATAGCCATCCCATCCCGCTACATCAAATGGATGAGAAGCGTAAGTGTATTCATGAATCATATGTTCCTTCTTTATTTTAATAATAAAATCTCCTTGCTCATCATGTGTTTCAAGCTCTTGTGGTTTTCTTAAATCTCTCTCACAATATGGCGAGTGTTCTAATAATTGTCCAAAATGATTTCTATATCTCTTAGGTGTATATACAGGAGTATAGGATTCTACTACAAATAATCTATTATTCTCCGAATTAAACTTCATTGTATAAATCATTCCTCTTGGAACAACTAAGTAATCTCCTTCATTAAAGTCAATATTACCCACGAAAGTCCTTAAAGTACCTGTTCCTTTATGAACAAATATGACTTCATCACCATCTGTATTTTTATAAAAATAATCTTCTTCTAAATTAGTAGGAGCTGAAAGTAATATGTTAAGGTCATTATTGAAAAGTATAGATATTCTACTTTCTAAATGGTCTTTAATTTTTGGTGAATCAAAGCCTTTTAATAAATATGATTTAAGGTTTTTTTCTACTGCTGCCAATGGAGCAACAGAATATGCTTCTTTAATTTCCTTAACTTGTGTAGGCCTGTGAAGATGGTATAATAATGATGACATACCGTCAAAGCCAATAGTGCCAAAAAGCTCTTCATAGTGTAATCCTCCCCCGTCTTTTTTAAAAGCGGTGTGTCTTTTGTGTGGTATCTTTCCTAATTTATGATAAAATGGCATATGCTATGTTTTAATGCAAATATAAGATAAAACACAAACAAAGATTCATTTATATCATCCCTAAAATAAAATTGATAATTTTGTATTTGTAAATGAAACTTCTTTCTTATAAAATAGCAGAAAATCAAACGCACCAAATAGGTGTGCTTCAAGATGATTACATATACAATCTAAATAGTTTTTTTGGAGACATCTCATTAATCGAACTATTTCAGATAGAAGAATACCAAAATAAAGTTGAAAACTATATTGCATCTCAAAACATAGTTAAGCACAGCATAAAAAATATTGTTTTATTGCCTCCATTACCACAACCTAACTCTTTTAGAGATGCCTATGCTTTTAGACAACATGTAGAAACATGTAGAAAAAATAGAGGAGCTCAAATGATATCTGAATTTGATCAATTCCCTGTTTTTTATTTTTCTAATCATAATTCCATGTACGCTGATGGTCAAGACATAGAAATTATGCCTGATCATTTTAATAAATTAGATTATGAATTAGAATTTGCAATAGTAATTGGAAAAGGAGGAAAAAATATTTTAGCTAAAGACGCCGAACAACATATTGCTGGTTTTTGTATCTTAAATGATATTAGTGCTCGGACATTACAAATGGAAGAAATGAAATTAAATCTTGGTCCAGCAAAAGGAAAAGATTTTGCAAATGTAATAGGTCCCTACTTGGTTACAAAAGATGAATTAGATACTAAATCTATAGATACTGCGTTTGGTAAAAAATATGATTTAAAAATGCAGTGTTTTGTAAATGGGGAATTATTATCAGAAGGAAACGCAAAAAATATGAATTGGACATTTGCAGAAATTATTGAGCGGGCTTCATATGGTGTGGAATTATTTCCAGGTGACATTATTGGCTCTGGAACTGTAGGTACTGGATGTCTGTTAGAAATTAACGGTACGAACAAAAGAAAAAATGCTAATTACATTGAAAAATGGTTAAAGGATGGAGACGAGATAAAAATGAATGTTGAGGGATTAGGAAGCATCACAAATAAGATTATAAAATCAAAAAATAATCATTCCATTTTAAAACTAAAAAAATGATTAAAACTATAGATATAAAATCAACAAAAACAGCAGAAGTATATCGTTATTTATCAAATGCGGTCACGCCAAGACCAATAGCATTTGTAAGTACAATAGATAAAAGCGGAAATAAAAACTTAAGTCCATTTTCATTTTTTAATGTTTTTTCAGTCAACCCACCCATTCTTGTTTTTTCTCCTGTAAGAAGAGTTAGAAATAACACCTCTAAAGACACCTTAGATAATATCAAAGAAGTTAATGAATGTGTAGTGTCTCTTGTATCTGAAGAAATTGCGCAACAAGTATCCCTTTCTTCATGTGACTTTGAAGCTAATGTTAATGAATTTGAAAAAGCAGGGTTTACTGAACTAAAATCAGAGCTTATACGTCCTTCTAGAGTAAAAGAGTCTCCTGTAAATTTTGAATGCAAAGTAAATGATGTCATAGAATTAGGAAAAGAGGGAGGTGCTGGCAGTTTAGTCTTATGCGAAGTCCTTAAAATTCATATTGATGAAAAGGTGATAGATGGAAAAGATGAATTAGATCCATTAAAATTAAATTTAGTGAGTCGTTATGGAAAAAATTGGTATGGAAAAACAACAAAAGAATCTCTCTATGAAATTGTGAAACCAATTTCTAGAATAGGTATGGGTATTGATCAACTTCCCGATCATATTAGACAATCTAATATATTAACTGGTAATGAATTAGCTATACTAGCTTCAATAGAAAAAACACCAATAAAAAAAGATTTTCCGCTCAGAGATAATAAAAATACATCAGAAAAACATATTTTAGCAAAAGCTTTTTTACAAGAAGAAAAATTTGAAGAAGCTTGGCAAATATTATTATAATAATCTAAAACAAAATACTATGTCATTTAAATTACCAGAATTACCATACAGCTATGATGCCTTAGAGCCACATATTGATGCTAGAACAATGGAAATACATCATGGAAAACACCATAATGGATATACAAATAACCTAAACAATGCTATTCAAGGTACTGATTTAGAAGGAAAAACAATTGAAGAAATATGCAAAACACCAGAATTACCAGCCGCAGTCAGAAATAATGGTGGTGGATATTATAATCACTGTTTATTTTGGGAATCAATGTCTGCCGATGGAGGTGGAGTGCCAAGTGGAGATCTTGCAGAAGCTATAAATAATTCATTTGGATCATTTGAAGAATTCAAAGTAGAATTCTCAAAAGCTGCTGCAACAAGATTTGGTTCTGGATGGGCATGGCTTTGTGTTTCTAATGGTGAATTATGTGTTTGTTCAACAGCAAACCAAGATAATCCACTAATGAGCGGAGGTTGTAATGGAACACCAATTTTAGGCTTAGATGTATGGGAACATGCTTATTACCTTAATTACCAAAACAAAAGACCAGAGTATATTGATGCTTTTTTTAATGTTATTAACTGGGAAGAAGTAACAAAAAGATACCATAAGAGTTTATAATATTTTTATACATTTGCATCTCAAAATTAAATTAAAATTTATCTAAAATGAAAAAGAAATTTGCACTAATCACATTATTAAGTTTTTTCACATTCTTTTCTTTTCAAGTTATCGGGCAGGAAGACTCTGCTGCGATACAAGAAGATTCAGCTGTTGAACAAACTACAACGGTAGAAGAAGAAGTTACAAATACAAATACGGAAGAAGCTGTAGAAGAGTCAGCGTCTTTTCATCAAATAATAAAACAAAAATTTATTGAAGGAGGTCCTGGTTTTATGGGGATTGTCCTGCTATGTTTAATTCTTGGATTAGCATTAGCTATTGAAAGAATTATTTATTTAAATATGGCAACCACTGATACAGATAAACTTCTTAATGATGTTGAAGCTGCGCTACAATCTGGAGGAGTAAATGGTGCAAAAGAAGTATGCAGAAATACTAAAGGTCCTGTAGCATCAATTTTCTATCAAGGGCTTGATCGATCTTCTGAAGGTATAGAGATGGTTGAAAAATCAATTATATCTTATGGATCTGTGCAAATGGGGCTTTTAGAAAAAGGGCTTTCATGGATTTCATTATTTATCGCGCTAGCTCCTATGCTTGGTTTCATGGGAACAGTAATAGGAATGATTGGTGCTTTTGATGCAATAGAAGCAGCTGGAGATATTTCTCCATCACTCGTTGCAGGAGGAATTAAAGTAGCTCTTCTTACAACTGTATTTGGTTTAATTGTTGCTATGATACTACAAGTGTTCTACAATTATTTGATTTCTAAAGTTGATGCAATTGTTAATTCTATGGAAGATGCTTCTATTTCATTAATTGATTTATTAGTAAAAAATAAATAATTATGATAACTTTAATTAACGTAGGAATTATTTTAACATACATTATGATTGCCTTTGGTGCTCTTACAGCTATCTATTTTGGTGTTAAAAAAATGATTCAAAATCAGAACAATACTAAGAAAACAATGTATACTATTGGGGGTCTTATATTAGTTTTGATAGTTTCTTATCTATTTGCTTCCGATGAAGTTCTTGGTTCATATGAAAAGTATTCGATCACTCCATCAACGGCTAAACAAGTAGGGATGGGATTAACAGCTTTTTATATACTTGCACTAACTGCCATACTATCTGTTTTATATACAGAATTCTCTAAACTTAGATCAAAATAAAATGGCAAGTAAAAGAAGAGGATTACCAGAAATTAATGCCGGTTCAATGGCTGATATAGCTTTTCTTTTACTAATCTTTTTTTTAGTAACAACTACAATGGATGTGGATACTGGTATTGCCCGTAAACTACCACCAATGCCTGAAGAAGAACAACAAGAAGATGATTCTCAAATTCATGCTAAAAATATTTACGTGGTACTTATTAATGCAAGAAATCAATTACTAGTAGAAGGAGAATTAATGGATATTTCTCAATTGAGATCTGGTGCTAAAAAATTTATTAATAACAACGGAATAGATCCAAATTTATCTGAAAATCCTGAAAAAGCAATCATATCATTACAAAATGATAGAGGGACAGAATACATGACATACATCAGAGTTCAAAACGAACTTGCTGCAGCATACAATGAATTAAGAGATGATGCTGCTCTAACTAAGTTTGGTCAACGTTACTCAATGTTGAGCAAAACTCAACAAAAAGAAATAAGAAAAATGTATCCGCAAAAGATTTCTGAAGCGGAACCAAAAAATATAGGAGGAGATTCATAATGAGTAAATTTAGAAAAAAAGGGAAAAAAGAAATGGGAGCAATATCTACTGCTTCCCTTCCAGATATTGTATTTATGTTGTTATTTTTCTTTATGGTAACAACCGTGATGCGAGAGACAACTTTATTTGTTGATGTGTTGACACCTAAAGCTACCGAAATAAAAAAGATGGAAAAAAAATCCTTGGTTAGCTATATCTATATTGGAGAGCCTATTAAAAGATTACAAGCATCATATGGAACCTCGCCAAGAATTCAATTAAATGATGCATTTGCTAGTGTTGAAGAAATTCAAGAATTTATTGCCACCGAAAGAGAGGCTAGAGATGAAAAAGAAATACCGTATATGACCACTTCAATAAAAGCTGATGAAACAGTTAAAATGGGTATTATTACAGATGTTAAGCAAGAATTAAGAAAAGCAAATGCTCTAAAAATAAACTACTCTACTAGAAAAGGCGATTATTAATCATACTAATTTCTCTCTCTTCTTTCTAGTGATTTAAATAATAAGTAAAGTAATAAGCTAACTGCTATAATGCTAAAAAATAGCTCTTGAAAGCTTGGGGATTTAAGTGAAAATTCTGATAAATTATTAAAACCTGTATAAAAAGATAAAACAACTATACCATTATTTAAAAAATGTGCTATTATTGGTAGTAACAAAGAACCACTCCAATAAAAATAATATCCTAATAATAAACCAAGTAAAAACCTAGGTGCTAAACCTTGAAATTGCATGTGAATTGCACTAAAAATTATTGCTGTAATAAAAATAGCAAGATGTCTATTTTGTAACCAGGAAGACATTTTGGTTTGCAAAAATCCTCTAAAAAATATTTCTTCACCTAGTGCAGGAACTAAAGCCATAACTAAGATATTAAGTGCCAAATGATTTAAACTATCCATTTGTAAAAATGAATTGGTAATTTTTTCAGCTCTCATATCATATTCAAGCATCCACTGAGGAAAACTAAATCCTTGATTCCACTCATATGAATAATTAATTATTGGATTTACTAAAAAAATAATAGCTAAGATTATTAAAATTGCTGATCTAGGAGTTGGGGCAAATAATTTTAAGTCAAATGATGTGAGATGTGAAAACAACAAAATTGGTGTTATAAATAACCCTGTAGTTGTAAAAGCTTGTATGATTTTTAATGCACTTACTGTGGCAGGTATAGTTAAATCTTGATTGCTTAATAAGGTTAATCCGTTTTTAAAAAATAGTAAAACTACCCCGTTTGCTATTAACAGATGTGCTGTTAATGATGAGATTATTAATAGTATTAATAATAATAAATTAAATTTAGAAGATTTATTTTGATAGATACCTTTTAAAGTCATTTGTTTATTTTTGTCATTAATTTATGAGTGTAAAAATAGGAAATATTGACGTAGGAGAATTCCCTTTATTATTAGCCCCTATGGAAGACGTTAGTGATCCTCCGTTTAGGGCTCTTTGTAAAGAAAATGGGGCAGATGTTATGTACACAGAATTTATTTCTTCAGAAGGGTTAATTAGGCATGCCGAAAAGAGTAAAATTAAATTAGATATTTATGAATATGAAAGACCTATTGGAATACAGATATTTGGCAACAATATCGATTCCATGAGGCAAGCAACTGAAATATGCCAAGCAGCTAAACCTGAGTTTATTGATATAAATTATGGATGCCCAGTCAAAAAGGTTACGAAAAAAGGTGCAGGGGCTGGAATATTAAGAGATATTCCTAAAATGGTTTCAATGACTAAAGAAATTGTTAAGGCAACTAATCTTCCTGTAACCGTAAAAACTAGATTGGGATGGGACGAAAATTCAAAATATATTGTTGAAGTTGCAGAGCGTCTTCAAGATGTGGGCATACAAGCAATATCTATTCACGGTAGAACAAGAAAGCAGATGTATAAAGGAGAGGCTGATTGGACATTAATAGGTGAAGTTAAAAATAATCCTAGAATGAAAATTCCAGTATTTGGAAATGGAGATGTAGATTCTCCTGAAAAAACTAAAGAATTAAAAGAAAAATTTGGGGTTGATGGAGTTATGATTGGAAGAGCTTCAATAGGTTATCCGTGGATTTTTAATGAAATAAAATATTTTTTAAAAACTGGTGAACACTTATCTAAACCTACAATTGAAGATAGAGTAAATGTTTGTAAAAGACACTTACTACACTCTATTAAGTGGAAGGGTGAAATCCTTGGTGTTGCAGAAATGAAAAGACATTATACAAACTATTTTCGGGGAATAACAAATTTTAAAAAATATAGAATTCAGTTAGTAACCTCAAATGATCCCCAAGAAATTGAAAGTCTATTAACACAAATTAGTGATAAATTTTCAGGCTACAGGTTTTAATATTCTTTTTACTAATATCTTAGCGGGATACCATGAAGCAATTATACCAATAAATAATACTAATAAAAAGACTATAAGAATATCTTCAAACGCTAATATAGCTGGATAATTATCAATAACAAAATTACCCTCGCCTAAACTTATAATGCCAAAAGTATTTTGTAATATAACAAAGACAGAACCTGTTAACAAACCAAAAATTGTTCCAGAAAATACAGTCAAAAGGCCCTTGTAAAAAAAGATCTTAGGTAAATCTGTATCTTTTAAACCAAGTGAACTTAAAGTTTTAATATCTTTCTTTTTTTCTAATATTAACATACTTAATGACCCTACAATATTAAACGTTGCTATTACTACAATTAAAAATAAGATTAAAAAAACTGCTAGTTTTTCTGTATTAAGTATCTTATATAAAAATTCCTGCTGTTGAAATCTATTTTTTATGACATACTTATCTCCTATTTCATTAATTATTTCTTTCTGAACTATGGCGTAATTATTTTCATTTTTTAATTTTATTTCAACAGAAGAAGCTTGATTTTCTTTTTTAATTAATTCTTGTAAAAATTTAATGGGAGTGATTATGTATTTATCATTGATTTCTGGCTGAACATCAAAAACCCCAACAGGTAAAACAAAAGATTGTTTAAATGCAGTATTATAGTTTAACAAGGTATTTGAAGATCTATTTGGAATATATATTTTGATATGTTCGAACATATCTAACAAATAAACAGAAAGATAATACGCTATTCCTGATCCAATTACAGCCACATTAGTACTTTGATTATCAAAATAAACACCATCAACAAGTAAGGAGTCTATTCTGGTTACATTCAAATACTCTTCACTAACACCTTTAATATTAGCGATAAACTCATGATCTTTATATTTTAAAAGTGCTTTTTCCTGTAAAACATAAGCATAATATTCAATTGATTTGTGTTCAGATAACACTTCCTGCAAGTCTAATACATCAAAGGTTTTTCCTTCTTTAGATTCTATCTTTAAATCAGGGTCAAATGAATTATACATATCTAACACTAATTTTTCAAAACCATTAAAAACTGATAAAACAATTATTAAAGCAGCCGTACCAATTAAAACACCAAAAAAAGAAACCCATGAAATTATATTAGTAATGCTATTTTTTTTTGCTGTAGAAAAATAACGTTTAGCTATTAGGAATGAAAAATTCATATTATAACACTATTTCTTTAATAATTGATCAATATTTTCTGCATAAGAAGAAGAATCGTCTAAATAAAAAATTAACTCTGGTACTTTTCGTAGCTGATTTCTTGTTTTCTGAGCTAACATCTTTCTGATCATAATGTGCTTATTGTTAATTTCATCTAAAATAATATTTGGGTCATTTACAGGAAATATACTGATAAAAATCTTAGCAATTGACAAGTCTTTAGATATCCGCACAATAGTAACACTAATAATTACGTTAGAAAAATATTGAGATGAAATACTCTGAAAAATTAAAGACAATTCCTTTTGAATTAATCGAGATACTTTTTTTTGTCTTGTTGATTCCATTATGCAAAAATAGGGATTCCTTTCATATCTTTGCTAAATGTATTATTTCATAAGAATTTTTAAATATATAAAGCCATATACAATCTATGCTGTATTAAATATTATAGCAAATATTTTAAGTGTGCTTTTCTCTTTAATATCACTAACTATGGTTATCCCGTTTTTAGGAGTATTATTTGGAACACAAGAAAAAATATATAACCCTCCTCCTCTCAGTATAAATGCTACTTCAATCAAAGAGAATTTCTACGCTTTAATTAGTAAAATGATTGATAAAGAAGGTGAAATAGAAGCGTTAATGTTTATCTGTTTGTTAGTTCTCGTAAGTTTTTTTCTTAGAAATATATTTAGATACGCAGCTTTATATTTTTTAGTCCCAATAAGAAATGGTATTGTTTATGATTTAAGAACAGAATTGCATAAAAAAATTATCTCACTTTCTCTACCTTTTTTTACTGAAAAAAGAAAAGGAGATATTAGTGCTAGATTAACATCTGATTTAGTAGAAATTGAATGGTCAATAATGAGCTCTTTGGAAATGATTTTCAAAGATCCTCTAACAATTCTTATTTATTTGGGGACTTTAATATTTATAAGTCCGCAACTTACTTTATTGGTAGTATTTTTATTTCCTATAACCGGAATATTGATTGCAATAATTGGAAAATCACTAAAACAGTCATCTCAAAAAGGACAAAAAAAAATGGGGGATATATTGTCTCTAGTTGATGAAAACATAAGCGGTTTACGTATTATCAAAGGATTTAATGCTGAAAAATATATAAATAAACTTTTTGAAAAAGAAAGTTTAAAATATAAAAATATAATGAATTCCTTACTTAGAAAAAAAGACCTTTCTTCACCTATGAGCGAGTTTTTAAGTACCATAGTGATGGTTATAATTATGTGGTTTGGGGGGAAGCTTGTGTTAGGAGAAACCAGTAATATTTCAGCAGAAGAATTTATTGGATATATTTTGATTTTTTCTCAAATTATACCCCCTGCTAAATCTTTAACAAGTTCGTTCTATCATATACAAAAAGGTAGTGCTTCTGCAGAAAGAATCTGTGAAATATTAGATTCAAAAAATAATATTCCTGAATTAAGCAATGCTAAAAAAATTGTTAAAATTAATTCAGAAATTAAATTTAAAGATGTTTGCTTTTCTTATGAAAAGAAGAGAATCCTAAATAATATTAATTTTTCTATCAAAAAAGGTTCCATGATAGCTATAGTGGGTGCATCAGGAAGCGGGAAATCAACAATTGCAGATTTATTAGCAAGATTTTATGACGTAAATGATGGGGAGATTTTAATTGATAAACAAAATATAAAAAATCTTAAAAAAGATGCGCTTAGAGATTTGTTTGGAATTGTTAGTCAGGAATCTATTTTATTTAATGATAGTATTTATAATAATATTAAACTTGGTAAATTAACTGCAACTAAAGAAGAAATAGCAAAAGCTGCAAAAATTGCAAACGCCCATGATTTTATTATGAAAACTGATAGCGGTTATCAAACAAAAATTGGTGAACGAGGTAATAAATTATCTGGTGGAGAAAAACAAAGGATTAGTATCGCAAGGGCTATTTTAAAAAACCCACAAATATTAATTTTAGATGAAGCTACATCTTCACTTGATACAAAGTCAGAAAAATTAATTCAAAGTGCACTTGAAAAATTAATGAAAAATAGAACATCCTTGGTGATTGCTCATAGGCTATCTACAATTCAAAATGCAAATGAAATTATTGTTATTCATAATGGTGAAATTGTTGAAAAAGGAAATCATAAATCCTTAATTGAACAAAACAGATATTATAAAAAACTGTATGAAGCACAATCATTTAGTTAATATAAAAAATTATTATATGGATATCTTTTTTCATGTAGCAACTTTATTTTTTTGTATAAAATTTCTTTTAATTCATTAAAGTATTCTTTATTTAATGCAGATATAAAAATAGTTTCACTTTGAATTTTTGACATCCAAGTTTTCTTTAATTCTTCTAATGAAAAGTTTTCATTCTTTGTAGGGCTTAAATCATCTTTCTCTTTTTTGANAAAAGTATATGCATCAATTTTATTAAAAACTAACAACCCTGGTTTATCACTAACTCCTAAATCTGCTAGGGTTTTATTTACTACATTAATATGCTCTTCAAAATTTTTATTAGAGATATCTACCAAATGTAANAGAAAGTCTGCTTCTCGAACNTCATCTAATGTAGATTTAAATGATTCAACTAACTGGTGAGGCAATTTTCTAATAAATCCAACTGTATCAGTTAATAAAAATGGTAAATTATGTATTACTACTTTTCTTACAGTAGTATCTAATGTTGCAAATAATTTATTTTCTGCAAATACTTCTGATTTTGATAATTGATTCATTAACGTNGACTTTCCNGCATTTGTATATCCTATTAATGCAACTCTTATTAAATGTTCNCGACCCTTTCTTCTTGTAAATGCCTGTTTGTCAATTTTAACTAATTGCTTTTTTAATAGAGANATTTTATCCTTAATAATTCGTCTNTCNGTTTCTATTTGGGTTTCTCCAGGTCCTCTCATTCCTATACCTCCTTTTTGTCTTTCTAAATGTGTCCACAANCTAGTTAATCTAGGTAGTAAGTATTCATATTGAGCAAGTTCAACTTGAGTTCTCGCTTGGGCTGTTTTAGCTCTACTTGCAAAAATATCTAAAATCAANCTGCTTCTGTCNATGATTTTTATGTCCTTTCCAAATATTTGATATAAATTTCTACTTTGAGAGGGNGATAAATCATCATCAAAAATTATAAGATTAATTTGATAATCCGAAACATATTTTCTTATTTCTTCTATTTTTCCTTTTCCTAGAAAGGTTTTGTTGTCTGGTTTTGGTAATTTTTGTGTAAATCTAATTTTAGGTGATANACCAGCTGTTTTTGCTAAAAATGCAAGCTCATCTAGATACTCTTTTGTTTGGTTAGGTGTTACTCCAGNTGTTATTAAGCCTACTAATATCGCTTGNTCCATTAATTAATTTAACTNCCCTTTCTAGCTGAAATAAAACTCTTGACAAATGTAATCATTGCAAGTATTCCAGAAATTAACATCGCTCCAACTCTTATTACTGATAGTGTTCTTTCTTCAGCAAGTGCTGCCTTTAAAGGCATGGTTAANCCTATTAATGCAATTAATGTTACTAATACAGCAATATGNGCAATAANTTTATTTTCTTTTTTTANACCACCATTACATAATAANAAAACAACTCCAAGAAACAAAGGTATAAAAGCTGTAATAGACTGTTCTGGTTTTTCAACTGTNCCTTCAAATGTAAAGTAAGCCCAAAGTGGCATGATAATTAATATTATAGCATTCAATAAATTCGCTTGATAAGTTTTCATTTTTTAAATAATTAGTTAATAATTTNCTTCATGCAAAGAAACAAATTTATTTAATAAATTTTTGGTAAATTCACGGCTTTAATATCACAATGAAAGCAAAAGCACTATTAATTTTAATGATTTTTAATATTAGTACATTTNTTGGGCAAGAAACATTCCCTCTAAATGGNGTTAAAGATAATTTTAATCCTATTTATGCTTTCACCAATGCCCATATATTTATAACTCCAGAAAAAAAAATAAAAAATGGAACTCTCATAGTTCAAGATGGCAAGGTAATCGCTGCAGATACTAATTTAATTATACCTAAAGATGCAATTATAAAAAATTTAAATGGTGAATATATATATCCCTCTTTNATTGACTTATATTCTGATTATGGAATTAAAAAGCCTATAAAAAAAGANAGAAAAAGTAGAAGCCCNCAATATAAAAGTGATAAGATAGGCGCGTATCATTGGAATCAAGCTATTCATCCAGAAACNCAGGCCAGT
Source organism: Flavobacteriales bacterium (assembly GCA_002715565.1). GTDB lineage: Bacteria > Bacteroidota > Bacteroidia > Flavobacteriales > BACL11. The sequence continues at coordinate 30,411 of PAZP01000006.1, read as the reverse complement.
CATACTTTTGCCTATAATAAAAAAAAATCTGAAGATTTATTACATATNGGATTTGGGGCNGTNTTAACTCATATTCATGATGGAATTATGAGGGGGACAGGAACATTTGTTTTGCTNTCAGATGAAAGCACTCATGAAAATATGATATNTGAAAANGCTGCTAGCTTTTACTCTTTTAANAAAGGCACCTCTCAACAAAGATACCCAACATCTTTAATGGGTAGTATAGCTCTTATTAAACAGACNTTGCTNGATGCTGAATGGTATGAGAAACAAACAAAACAAACTAACCTCTCATATATTAATTACAATTTACAAAAAGATTTACCACAAATATTTCAAGCTAATCATGTGCTTGATTATCAAAGAATATATAAAATATCAGATGAATTTGAAATTGATTTTTTAATAAAAGGAAATGGAAAAGAATATAGTAGAATTGAAGAAGTTAAAGAAACTGGTTTTTCTGTAATCATACCAATCAATTTTCCTAAAGCATATGATGTAAGTAATCCTGAATCAACAGAATGGATCACTCTTAATGAANTAAAAGAATGGGAATTATCCCCATATAATCCTAAAATATTATCTGATAATAATNTTAACTTTTGTATTACTTCTTTTGATTCAGAAAACAAAAAAGATTTTTTAAAAAATTTACGTCTTAGTATAAAAAAAGGATTAAAAAAATCTGAAGCCCTAGCTTCTCTAACAACGAGACCTGCATCATTNTTAAATGCCTCTGATAANATTGGNACATTAGAAAATGGCAAGATTGCAAACTTCATAATTTCATCTGATGATATTTTTGAAGAAGGTATCATTTATGANAATTGGGTTAATGGGGTNAAGCACATAATTAACAAAAGAAAAATAAAAAATATAGCTGGGNACTATACTTTTAATTCTGCAGGAAGTNGTACAAGCGCTGTTATTAANGGCAATTCTGATAAAGTAAAAGTTACTATTACTAGTATTGATTCATTACCCTTAATTACTAAAATCCATGACAAAAAAATTAACTTTAGTTTGGCAAATGGTGAATTCAGAGCAACAGGAGATATAATAAATAATGATAGCATATCAGGATATTATCAAAATTCAAAAGGTGAGTTTTTTGATTTTTTATTATTAAAAGATTCTTCTTTCANAAATGATTTGAAAAAAGAAACTGTCGTATCAAAAGCACAAAATAATATTCCCTCAGTTTGGTTTCCAAATAAANCTCACGGGTTCAAAAGATTGCCTGTTCAAAAATCTATTGTTTTTAAAAATGCTACTGTTTGGACAAATGAAAAANATGGGATATTAATTAATACTGATGTTATTATACATCAGGGAAAAATAATTGCAATAGGCACACTTCTTAATCCTTTAGAATATTTAGAAAATGATGATTACCAAGTAGTAAATGCATCTAACTTACATCTTACAAGTGGAATTATTGACGAACATTCACATATCGCAATAAGTAGAGGTGTTAATGAATCTAGTCAAGCTGTAACAGCAGAAGTAAGCATTGCGGATGTGATAAATCCTGAAGACCATAATATATACCGGCAATTAGCTGGCGGGACNGTAGCTGCACAATTGTTACATGGATCTGCTAATCCAATAGGGGGAAGATCAGCAATTGTTAAATTAAATTGGGGTTATTCTGCTGAAGAAATGAAAATAAAAAACTCTAAAGGATTTATTAAATTTGCTCTAGGTGAAAATGTAAAACAAAGTAACTGGGGTGCGTTTGAAACAATACGATTTCCTCAAAGCAGAATGGGNGTTGANCAGGTNTTTTATGATGCNTTCTATAGAGCAAAGGAATATCAAAANAACTGGAATAACTACAATAAACTAAGTTTAAGAGAAAGAAGAAATACACTTGCTCCCAGAGANGATATCGAATTAAATGTTTTAGTTGAAATTTTACAGTCTGAAAGATTTATTACATGCCACTCATATGTTCAGTCTGAAATAAATATGTTAATGCATGTTGCTGATTCTATGGGTTTTAAAATTAATACCTTTACACATATNTTNGAAGGTTATAAAATNGCNNATAAAATGANAGAGCATGGNGNAGGNGGNTCTACNTTNTCAGACTGGTGGGCTTATAAATTTGAAGTTAATGATGCTATACCATATAATGCAAGTCTTTTAAATGATGCCGGTATTGTAACTGCGATTAACTCAGATGATGCAGAAATGGGCAGAAGACTAAACCAAGAAGCTGCAAAAGCTGTAAAATATGGGGGTTCAAGTGAAGAAGATGCCTGGAAAATGATAACACTTAATCCTGCTAAACTGCTTCATCTAGATGATAGAATGGGAAGTATTGCTGTTGGCAAAGATGCAGATGTTGTTTTATGGACAAAAAATCCACTTTCTGTATACGCAAAAGTTGTTCAAACTTATGTAGATGGAAAATTAATGTACGACACAAAAAAAGATAAAGAAATGCGAAAAAGAGATTTGGAAGAGCGAATGAGAATAATTAAATTAATGTCTATAGATAAAAATCAAGACAAGAAGAAACCAATGGCTCCAGAAAAAGAGAAACTATATCATTGTTGTAAAATAAAATGAAAAATAAAAAAATAATTCTATTCTTTCTAGCTGTTCTTATGTGTATAAATATTCATGCACAAAAACCTATTTTATTTATTGGAGCTACAGCCCATTTAGGAAATGGAAAGGTAATAGAGAATTCTATTATTAGTGTATCTGGAGAAAAATTTGAGTTAATTGGAAATGCCTCAACTGTTCGTATCGATCCAACAGCATTTGACACTATATATAAAATATACGGCAAACATATTTATCCTGCTTTTATTATACCAAATATTACTTTAGGAATAACAGAAATTGGCGCTGTTAGAGCTACAAGAGATTACAGGGAAGTAGGTAAATTTAATCCAAATGTTCGTTCATTAATAGCATACAATACTGATTCAAAAATTTCTAAAACAGTTTTAAGTAATGGTGTAATGATTGCGCAAGTTACTCCAAGAGGCGGGGTTATCTCGGGTCAATCCTCTATAATGCATCTTGATGGAGAAAACTGGGAGGACGCAAAATTAAAAGCCGATGATGGAATACATTTAAACTGGCCTAAATCATTTTATTCAACAGGCTGGTGGGCTGAGCCAGGAGGGATGAAAAAAAACAAACAATATAATGAAAAAGTTGAAGAAATTAATATTTTATTTGAAAAAGCCTTTTCTTATTTTAAATCTAATAATGCAATAGATTTAAAAATGGAAAGTATGAAAGGATTGTTTAGTGGAGAAAAAACATTATATATACATAGCAATAAGGCAAATGATATGCGCGATGCAATTAAATTTACTAAAAAATATAATATTAAAAACCGTGTTATAGTAGGAGCTGAAGATGCGCTTAAAATAACCTCTCTTTTAAAAAAAGAAAAAATTCCTCTTATTTTAAATAGAATCCACAGATTACCCTCAACTCAAGACCGACCAATTGATTATCCATTTACGCAAGCTAAAAAACTAACAGATGAAGGTATCCTTTTCTGTCTTAGTTATGAAGGGGATATGGAAGCAATGGGGGCAAGAAACCTTCCTTTTACAGCTGGAACAACAATTGCATATGGACAAGAATACGAAGATGCAGTAAAAAGTATTAGTTTAAATACAGCTAAAATACTTAGAATTGATAATTTAGTTGGTTCTATAGAAAAAGATAAGCAAGCAACATTTTTTATATCATCAGGTGATGCATTAGATATGAGGTCAAACAATGTAGAGAAAGCGTATATTAAAGGNAAAGAGGTAGATTTAATAGATCATCAAAAATTACTATATAAAAAATATAAAAAAAATTAACTTATTTTCCATATCCTATTTTTGATCTTACNCGCTTTAAAACCTGACNGGCCACTTCTCTTGCTTTNTTAGCTCCTTCNTCTANTTCCTTATCTATTATATTTTTGTTTTTCATTAAATAATTAAATTTTTCTCTCTCATTTGAAAATTTATCACATACTAAATCAAAAAGTTCTTCTTTAGCGTGCCCATAACCAAAATTACCAGCTTCGTATTTTTGTTTTAATAATGATGTCGAAGTTTCATCTGCTAATAATTTATAAAGCATATATACATTACATTTTTCCGCATCCTTACTTTCTTCCATAGGGGTTGAATCTGTTTTTATACTCATAATTTGCTTTCTTAATTNTTTATCTGGAAGNAAAATATCTAATATGTTGTTGTATGATTTGCTCATTTTTTGACCATCTGTTCCTGGAACTATCATAACTCTATTATCTATNTTAGCTTCAGGAATAATAAAAGATTTTGGATATTTATGATTAAATGATCCTGCTATATCCCTGGTAATTTCTAAATGCTGCAGTTGATCTTTTCCAACAGGAACAATATCAGCATCGTATAACAAAATATCTGAAGCCATAAGNACNGGATAAGTAAATAGTCCCGAATTTACTTCAGATAATTTATTTGATTTATCTTTAAATGAATGNGCATTTGCAAGCATTGGATATGGNGTAAAACAATTTAAATACCACGCTAATTCACANACTTCNGGTATGTCTGATTGACGATAAAAAACATTTTTTTTAGTNTCAAATCCAAATGCAAGCCAAGCTGCTGCAGTTGCATATGTATTTTCTTTTAATTGGCTTGCATCTCTTATTGTGGTAAAAGAATGCAAATCAGCTATAAAGAAAAAACTATTATTAATAGATTTTTTTGATAATTCAATAGCTGGAATAATTGCTCCTAANACATTNCCAAGGTGAGGTCTNCCTGTACTTTGTATGCCAGTTAAAANTCTTGCCATTATTTATAAANATTTTATTGTAAAAATAGAGATTTTTATCTTTGTAGCATGAAATGGNTATTTTATATTTTTAGTTCTTTGTGGAGACTATGGTTTTTTAGTGTGTTTCTNATTACATTTTTTATTTGCATGCCATTTCTTTTTGTTTTCTCGACANTTTATAAAAATCCTAAATTTGTTTCATATATTACTAGATATTGGTCTAAANTAACATTATATCTTTCATTTATTTTTCCTAAACAAGAATGGGAAGAAAAAATTAATAAAAATGATATATTTATTTTTTGTCCAAATCATACCTCAACATTAGANATTCCNTTTTTATTTTCAATAATACCCTGCAGAATGCAATTTATTGGCAAAGCAGAACTTGCTAGAATACCTGTCTTTGGTTATTTTTTTAAAAAAAATTCTGTAATTGTAGATAGAAAGAATAGAAAGGATTCATATTTAGCNTTTCTAAAAGCAAAAGAAAAATTAGATGAAGGAATAAATATGTGTATTTTTCCTGAAGGAGGTATTCCGAAATCAAATNTTAAATTAAAAAAATTTAAAAATGGNCCATTTAAATTAGCCTTTGAAAATAACATAAAAATTATTCCTATTACAATTCCGGATAATAAGTATATTTTTCCTCAATCATACTTTAAAGGGGGNCCTGGTNTAGCTAGAATAAAAATTCATAAAGCAATTGATCCANNTTCTTTAACAAAAAAATCTGTTGAAAATTTGAATACTTTAGTCTACAATACTATTTTTGAACAACTAAAATNCTATGAANGTAAATAAATCTTTAATAAAAAAACTTGCTGAATTATCGAAATTAGAATTTGATGATCAATCTTTGAANAAAATAGAATCCGATTTTAAAAAAATGNTAAGTTTNGTAGAAAAAGTTTCTAATATTGACACCAAAGATGTTCAGCCTTTAATATATTTAAATGAAGAAAAAAATATTTTGAGATCGGATGACTATATTTCCAACTTAGATCAAAAAGAGGCCTTAAAAAATGCTCCAAAAAAAGATTCTGATTATTTCAAAGTTCCTACAGTACTNAAAAAATAATTATATATTAAACCATTCTTTAGCCCTNAAAAAATTATTTTTTGAAAACTCCTTGTTTTTANATTTAAATTCATTACTCTTTGAATTATAGAAGTAGTCTTTACTCCAAATATCATGATTTTTTGANAATGATTCTATTGCATCCATTATATAAATGACTTCATCATTTGTCATAGTTGGATGAATTGACATTCTTATCCATCCTGGCTTTAAAGACAAATCCCCACTATTTATTTTTTGAGTAATTTTTTTTGAACTATCTTTATTAACATTTAANAATATATGACCATATGTTCCTGCACAAGAACAGCCNCCTCGAACTTGTATNCCATATTTATCATTTAATAATTGAACACCCANATTAAAATGTAGTCCTTCTATGTAAAAAGAATAAACACCTAGTCTGTCATAAAAATTATCGGCTAACAAATTTAAATTTTCTATAGAGGAAAACCTTTTCCATATNATTGAATGTAATTCTTTNTCTCTTAATAATATTTTTTTTACATCCATTTTTTCCTTTAACTGGATCGCAAGTGCTGTTTTAATTGTTTGAAGAAAAGCAGGGGTTCCTCCATCTTCTCTAACTTCAATATCATCAATATANTTATGTTCCCCCCAAGGATTAGTCCAATCAACTGTTCCTCCTCCTGGAGNATCAGGNACTTTATTAGAATATAAGTTNTTGTCAAAAATTAATATNCCTGTTGATCCAGGNCCTCCTAAAAATTTATGTGGAGAAAAATAAATGGCATCTAATTTTTGTTTTGGNTTTTTTGGATGCATATTAATATTAATATATGGGGCTGAGCAAGCAAAATCAACAAAACAGAATCCATTATGATTATGTATTATTTCAGCAATCTCATAATATGGAGTAAAAACGCCTGTTACATTCGAACAAGATGTAATTGCAGCTATCTTTAATTTTCTTTCTTTATATTGAGATACTAAATTAGAAAATTGTTCTAAATCTATTTTTCCTTGATCAGTATGAGGTATTACTTTTACTTCAGCAATCGTTTCAAGCCANGAAGTTTGGTTNGAATGATGTTCCATATGAGTNACAAAAATTACTGGTCGATTTTTAATATTAACTTTATCTTTATATTTTTCATGAATCTTAAGTCCTAATATTCTTTGAAATTTACTTACTAGCATAGTCATTCCTGCACCAGCCGATATTATAACATCATTTTCTGATGCGCCAACATGTCTTTTAATGATACTTAAAGCCTCGTGAAACGCTAAACTCATAGTTGCTCCTGTAGTTGTTGTTTCTGTATGAGTATTAGCGACAAATGGAAAAACTTCGTTATTTAATTTCTCTTCGATTTTCTTATAAATCCTTCCGCTTGCAGTCCAATCAGCATAAACTATTTTTTTCTCCCCAAAAGGAGATTGAAATGTTTGATTAATACCTATTATATTTTTTCTAAAAAAAGAAAAATGATGTTCTAGTGACATAACATTAATATTTTTGTTCCAAAATTACACCATTTTTTTGAATACTNAACTTGGTATTTNCNCCTAACACTAAAGATCTATTATCGTTTAAATGACCTGAAGGGAAATTATAACAAATAGGAAAAGTNTATTCTGACATATANGAAGATATAATCTCTGTAGTTGTTTTTCCAAAAGGGATATGGTTATCATTCATTTCTGTCATAGATCCTACTATCAATCCTTTTATATTGCTAAAAATATTATTCCTTTTTAAATTAATAACCATTCTNTCTATATGATATAAATACTCATCTACATCTTCAATAAACAAAATTTTATTTTTTGTTTTAAGCTGNGATGGTGAGCCTAGAAGACTNTAAATAATNGATAAATTACCGCCAACTAGTTCAGCTTCAATATCTCCTATCTTATTATTTATTTCTGGATCTATTTGATATGTAATATGATTATTAAATAACGATTCTTTCAGGCTAATTAAAGATTNGCTTGTATTATTAGGAAAGTTTATTGGCATAGTTGAATGCATTGTTGCGATACCAAAATTATTAATGTGAGAATGCAATACAGTCACATCNCTATAGCCAATTATCCATTTTGGTGATTTTTTAAATATTTTAAAATCAATTTTATCAACAATCTGAACCGTTCCATAACCCCCTCTTGCACATAATATAGCTTTGATATTTTTATCATTTAACATTAATTGNAGATCTAATGTTCTCTGCTCAATATTTCCTGAAAATTGNTAATATTCTTTAAATAAANTTTNNCCAAATACTATCTCCAAACCCCACTCGTTAAGAATATTAATTGCAGGCNGAATTTCTTCATAGCTTATTTTTCTTGCTGTTGAAATAATNCCAATTTTATCACCTTTTTTTAATTTTCTTGGAGCAATCATAAGTTAATAATTAAATTGTAAAACTTATCTTTGCGAAAATAATTTTTTCTTTGAAAAAATGAGCGATAAAAAATATATAGTTACCTCTGCGCTACTTTATGCNAACGGACCAATACATATTGGCCATTTGGCAGGGGCTTACTTGCCGGCTGATATTTACGTAAGATACTTGAAAAATAAAGGTAAAGATGTCGTATTTATATGTGGTTCTGATGAGCATGGAGCTGCTATTACNATGCAGGCAAAAAAAGAAGGGTTAACACCANAAGAAATAATNAATAAATTCCACAAAAAAAACAAAGAAGATTTTCAGCGTTTTGGTATTAATTTTAGTATATACCATAGAACATCCGAAAAATTACATCANGAAACAGCACANTCTTTTTTTATTAAATTAGAGAAGCAAAAAATATTTGAAAAAAAAATATCCATTCANTTTTATGATAATAAACATAATCAATTCTTAGCNGACAGATATATTATAGGTACTTGTCCTAAATGTGGATNTGAGCATGCATATGGTGATCAGTGTGAAAAATGTGGTTCTGCGCTTAGTCCAAATGAGTTAATTAATCCCAAATCTGCTTTGAGTGGAGAANCACCTATACATAAAGAAACAACACATTGGTATTTACCCATGCAAAAGCACCAAGAGTGGCTAAAAAATTGGATTGAAAATGGAATAATCGAAAATCAAAATCATCACGATCCTAATTTATGGAAAAAACATGTTATTGGACAATGTAAGTCTTGGNTAGATGCAGGATTAAAACCAAGAGCAATGACTAGAGATTTAAATTGGGGAGTTAAAGTTCCTATTAAAGATGCTAATGGGAAAGTTTTGTATGTCTGGTTAGATGCTCCAATTGGATATATATCTGCAACTAAACAGTGGGCTCTAGAAAATAATAAAAATTGGGAAGACTACTGGAAATCTGAAAATACAGAACTAGTTCATTTTATTGGGAAAGATAACATTGTCTTTCATTGTATCATTTTTCCCATAATTTTAAAAACACATGGAGAATATATTTTGCCAAAAAATGTGCCTGCAAATGAATTTCTTAATTTAGAGGGTGAAAAATTATCAACATCTAGGAATTGGGCTATATGGTTAAATGATTATCTTTCTGAGTTTGCAGGAAAGGAAGATGCACTAAGATACATGTTGTGCGCAACTGCTCCAGAAAATAAAGATGCTGATTTTACTTGGAAAGATTTTCAAGCAAAAAATAATAATGAATTAGTCGCTATCTTTGGAAATTTTGTAAATAGAGTAATTGTGTTAATTAATAAATACTGGAATGGAAAAGTTCCTGAACTAAATGATATTCGGAAATCTGATAAAGAAATATTAAAAAAATTAGAAAATTACCCTTTAAAAATTAGTTCCAAAATAGAAAAATTTAAGTTTCGTGATGCATTAAGTGAATTAATAGATTTAGCTAGATTAGGAAATAAATATCTTGCTGACACAGAGCCATGGAAGCTGATTAAAAACGATGAAAAAAGAACAAAAGTTATATTAAATATATGCGTTCAAATTACTGCATCTCTAGCAATTTTATCTGAACCTTTCTTGCCATTTGCATCAAAAAAATTAAAATCTATACTAAATATGCCTAATATTAAATGGGTAGATGCCGGAAAAATAATTATAGAAAAAAACCATCAATTAAATCCAGCTAAACACTTATTTGAAAAAATAGAAGATACTGAAATTATTAACGCTATTGAAAAATTAAAGTCACAGGAATCGTGAAAATAATTTATTTATATTTGAAAAAATCAAAATCATGAAATACATATACACTACTTTATTTTTATTAATTAGTCATCTTGTGTTTTCTCAGTGCAATGGAAGGTATGAAACTGAAATATTTAATTCTGTTGATAAAACAACTGTTTATTATCCTGAATTAGTTCAATGGTTTGATGATGAACATAAATTAGATGTTTACATGCCAACAGGTGACACAGAAATAAATAGACCGCTAATAATTTTTCTTCATGGAGGAACTTTTATTGCAGGAGATAAAGAAAATACAGATTGTGTTGATTTTTGTGAAACATTTGCAAAAAAAGGATATGTAACTGCATCCGTTAATTATCGTCTTGCCAATCCAGTTAATTTCTATCTTTTTGAAGAAACACAGTATGAAACTGTTTTACAAGCAGTGGCTGATGTTAAAGCGGCCATACGTTATTTCAGGCACGATCACGAAACAGATAATTCTTATAACATTGATCCTAACACAATATTTGTGGGAGGCTCTTCTGCTGGGGCAATAATTGCTATCCACTTAGCTTATATAGATGATATTTCTGATTTATCTACTGCTTCCACAACTATTGATTTACAAACAATTGCAAATAATAACGGTGGTATAGATGGTGATTTAGGGTATGCTAATTATAGTTCTGAAGTTAACGGAGTAATTAGTTTTGCGGGAGGAATTCATAATATTAATTGGATTGATGAAAATGATGAGCCGTTAGTTAGTATTCATGGGAATAATGATGGTACTGTTGATTATAATTGTGCTACAGTATTGGGAGGTTCAACTCCAGTTAATCTAAGTCTGTGCGGAAGTGGTGAAATGCACCCTAGAGCAGAGTCAGTAAATATAATAAATGATCATTTGCTTTTAAATGGATCAGATCATGATTGGTTTAACTCTGGTAACGGTGATTCTAGATTTTTAGATGCTCTTGATTTTACAACTGATTTCTTATTTCCTTTATTACCTTGCAATCAATCTACATTTACAATTAATCAAGGTATGATAAAACAAGAGGAAATACAATCATTAGATTTATTAGGCAGGAAAAATCAAAACACTAAACTACTAATAAACATATTCAATGACGGGACTACTTCAAAACAAATAATTGTTGAATAAAAAATATAATTATCAGAATGAGGAATAATAAAACTGATAAAGTGAAATCTGAAAGTAGAAAAGCCGAAGCAAAAACTAGATTAAATAAATATGTTGCAAATAGTGGTATTTGCTCTAGAAGAGAAGCAGATAAATTTATTCAGGCAGGTGTTGTTTCTGTAAATGGCATAGGAATTACCAAAATGGGATATAAAATACTTCCATCAGATGTAGTAAAATTTAATGGTAGGATAATAAAAAATAAAACAAATAAATATTTTGTTTTTAATAAGCCTAAAAATTATACTTTATCTATAAATGAGCATAAAAAAAATGCTTTAGATCAATTTTTAAAAAATATGTTTAAGCAAGGTCTAACAGCTATAGACACGCTAAATAAAATGGAAATGGGTATTACTATTTTTACAAATGATTTAGAGTTATCAAAAAAAATATCAAAAAAAAGTGCTAGAATCAAATCTATTTATCATATTACTCTAAATAAAAAACTAACACAAGTAGATTTTAATAAAATTGCCTCTGGTTTAAAGTTTAATAACTATAAACTCACTGTTGATAAAATATCATATATCAACGGTAAAGAAAAGAATGAAATAGGCTTAGAAAATACAACTGGCGGCTTACGAAAAGTAAAGAACATATTTCAAAAATTATCATATTCCATAATTAAAATTGACCGAGTATTTTATGCAGGAATTACAAAGAAAGATTTACCAAGAGCTAGATATAGAGAATTAGTAACTGCAGAAATAAATATCTTAAAAAGATTAGGAGTATAACATACATTCATATTTATACGTTATAATTATACTAACTTTACAAAATAATGAATCGAATATTTAAAATTCTATTTTATCTTTTTACGTCTATTATCTTGATAGTTGGAGTGTTATTGGTATTGATTTCGTCTATTTACAGTGATGAAATTGAGGAGAATGTTATTAAAAATATTAGGTCAAATATTGATGCCTCTATAACACTTAAAGAAATAGATTTTACTTTATGGGAACAACTACCATATGCTTCAGTTAAGTTTACAGATTTAACAATATATGAGGACACAAATTTTATTGATACACTTATATATGCCCAGAATGCATTTATGAATCTAAGTCTAATAGATGTTGCATTAAAAAAATATCAGATTAAAACAATAAATTTAGATCATGCAAAATTAAATATTAGATATGATGATAACATGCCTAATTATAAAATATTTGGTAAAGATACAACTCAAAATAATACAATATCGATACAAAAATTAGTTTTAAATAATACACAGATTGATTATAAAAAACAAAATATCAATACCTCTATTAAATGGAAAAACAAGAAAACAGAAATTGATTTTAACAAAAATAGAATTTCCTTAAATAGTCATTTAATTGCTGAATACTTAAGAATGGGAAAAATAAATTATTTAAAAAATAAAGAATGTTACATAAAAGGGTCTCTGCAAATTCAAGACCAAAAGATAGACATTAAAAATACAGATTTATTAATTGAAAATGTTATGACTAAATTAGAGGGGTCCATTTTAAAAAACAATCAACTTGATTTAATAGTTTCAGCCAACAAACAACAATTAAAAAGTATTATACTTCATCTTCCAGAAAATTTACAAAAAATATGTGCTCCTTTTATTACCGATGGTATTTTTAATTGTACTAGCTATATAAAAGGCTCATTTACAAAAAATAGCAGTCCCTTTTTTAATATGGATTTTAATATATCTAATGGCCTTTTTGAATTAAAAAGCAAGCCTGTTTTTCTAAACAATATTACTCTTAAAGGAAAAATAAATAATGGAGAGACATGTGATTTTAAAAACACCACCATAACAGTGTCATCAATTCAGGCAAGCACAAAAAATGGAAATATAAACGGTGACTTTGTAGTTCGTAATCTAAATCAGCCTAACTTAAATGCTAATTTAAATTCTTCTTGGGAACTTTCTGAATTAAATAAGTACTTTCAAGATTCTCCATTTTTTAAATTAAGCGGTCAATTTATTGCTAACACAAAATATAATGGACGATTAAGTTTTAACTCTAATTTTAAAAACCATTTTTTAGATGCCTATCACCAAACAAGTGCAAGTTTTAAAAATGTTTTCTTTAAATATTTAGATTCACCTCTAGATTTTAACATCTACGATATGAAATTTAATTTAGAAAATAATATTTTAAATATTTACTCTAGTAACATAAATATTGGGGAAAGTAATTTAAATTTTAATGGTGAAATTACCAATTTCATTAAATATTTAATTTATAAAACACCTGAAATAAATATAAATGGAGATTTAAATTCTAATAAACTTATTTTACAAGAACTTATTACTTTAAATAAAACAGGGGAATCACAAAAAACTAAACGTTCATTTCCATCCTGGATAAAATTAAAACTTACCAATAATATTGATGAATTAATTTATGATGATTTTAAAGCCTCGCTATTAAAAGGAGAGATAAATTATAATAACTATTTATTTTCTGGTAAAAAATTAACATTTAATGCTCTTGAAGGCAAAATAAATTTAGATTTTGAATTAACTGAACCAACTAATAAATATATAGTTTTAAAGACAAGTATTGGTTGTGATAAAATTAACATACGAAACGCTTTTAATAGTTTTAACAATTTTAATCAACAATTTATTGATGAAGAAGAAATAAATGGAATTGGTACAGCAGAAATAAATATTGAATCTCATTGGAAACCAGACTATATATTTGATGATAAAAAACTAAAAATTAAATCACATCTAATTATTGAAAAAGGTGAATTAATTGATTTTAAACCTTTAGAGAATCTATCTACTTTCATCAGCCTAAATGATTTAAAACATGTGAAATTCTCAACATTAGAAAATACAATTGAAGTAAAAGATCGAATTGTAAATATCCCTGATATGGAAATAAAATCTTCAGCATTATCTGTATATCTATCTGGGAAACATACTTTTGAGCAAGAAATTGACTATAATATACAACTTTTACTTTCAGAATTATTATCCAGTACTTTTAGACAAAAAAATAAAAACTCTAGCACCGAATTTGGTGAAATAAAAGAAGATGGTGAAGTTTTTACAACTGTTTATTTAAAAATGAAAGGAAATACCAATAATCCGAAAATTACTTTTGATGGACTTAGAATTAAAGAAGATTTAGAGCAAGGTATTACAAAAGAAGTGAAAATTTTACAAGATATAATTAAGGAAGATATACTCCAAAATGAAAAGAAAAAAGAAAAAGAAAAAGGTGACGATGTAATTATTGAATGGGAAGAAAACAACAAATATAATCCAAAATAAAAATGGATATTTATGTAAAGAAAAAAAGATGGAAATTGATACTAGCAATTATTGCTGTAATTATTGGCATCTCTTCTCTTTTCATAACAAATAAACTAGTTGAAGAATTAGAGAATGAAGAAAGAAATAAAATTGAATTATGGGCAGATGCTACCAAACATCTTGTTAATTTACAAGGAGAGGGAGATTACTCATTAGCTATTAAAGTTATTTCAGAAAACAGCAATATACCAGTTATTTTAGTTGATGAATGTGATAGTATTTTAGAGTATAGGAATTTTAAAAATGAAAATACATTAACAAAAATTGGTATAATAAAACCTAAAATTATAAATAATGCGTTCTTAAGAAAAGAGCTGAATGAAATTAAAGAAAGTGGAAACCCTCCAATTGAAATTAAATTTATAGGAGATCTTCAATGGATTTATTATAAAGATTCTGAGTTGTTATATCGCTTACGTTATTACCCTATTTATCAATTAGGATTTATAAGTCTGTTCATGTTTATTGCATACTTCATCTTTAGTTCTAGCAGGAAATCTGAACAAAATCAAGTTTGGGCAGGCATGGCAAAAGAAACAGCTCATCAAATTGGAACACCTCTTTCTTCTTTAATGGCATGGATAGAATTATTAAAAGAAAAATCTGAGAATGANAAAATGGTTTCNCAAATGGGACAAGATGTAAAACGTCTTGAAACAATTGCAGATCGATTCTCAAAAATTGGTTCAAAACCAGAATTACAAAACATAGATGTTGTANNAATAATTGAAAAATCTATTGAATATTTAAAATTAAGAATGCCATCAAATATAAATTTCGATCTTATTTTTCCTGACAAAAAAATAANAGTNCCTGTAAATAAAATATTATTTGANTGGGTTATAGAAAATCTTGTTAAAAATGCTGTGGATGCAATGAAAGGAAAGGGNNAAATTATAATTTCTATTATTAATAATGAAAACAATATACTAATCTCAATTGCTGATAATGGGCCAGGAATTAATAAAACAATAAGTAATAATATATTTAAACCAGGTGTAACTTCTAAGAAAAGAGGTTGGGGGCTTGGTTTATCTTTATCTAAACGTATAATAGAAGATTATCATAAAGGAAGTATTTTTGTGGTAGATTCAAAAAAAGATGAAGGAACTACTTTTGCTATTAATTTATTAAAAAATTAAAGTTTGCAGTTTTTTATACCATTTTTATTAAAATAATTTTGATGATACTCCTCTGCTCTAAAAAATTCCTTTGCAAATTNTAGTTTTGTCACTATAGTTTTTTCCCAATTTTTCTGTTGGTCTTTTAAAGAGTTTTCAGCATACAACTTTTGTTTTTCATTATGATAAAAAATTATAGATTGATATTGATTACCAATATCATCCCCTTGTTGGTTTAATGTGGTGGGATTATGATTATTCCAAAAAATAGATAATAATTGTTCAAAAGTTAAAATATCTGGATCAAAATATAACTGTACAACTTCTACGTGNCCTGTNTCNCCACCACAAACAACTTGATAGCTNGGNTTTGGAATATTTCCCCCCATATATCCTGTTTGACTGAGATAAACTCCTTTTTGATTTCTAAATATATAATCAAAATTCCAAAAACAACCTCCGCCAAAAGTTGCTTTTTCTAATTTATCATANTCTTTAAACTGTATACTTAATGAATTCACACAATGTCTGACATTCTTTTTTGTTATTTGTTCNCCATGAAAAACATGACCCAAATGTCCATCACAATTTGCACAACATATTTCNGTTCTGACTCTACCTAANGTTAGGTCTTCATATCTAACTATGGCTCCNTCGATTTCATCGTCAAATGAAGGCCATCCACAATTAGAGTTAAATTTTGTNTTAGACTCNTATAATGGTGCTTTACAAGCTCTACAAACAAAAANTCCAGCTNAAAAAAAATCGTTATATTNACCTGAGAAAGGGGGCTCTGTNCCTTTATNNTTTAAAATATTTATTTCNTCTTCNGATAACTCTTTAAGGTNNTTTTTTTTCANTTTTATACTTNCTGTTTAACCAAAAATAAAAAAAAATTATTATTAATTATCTGCTATTTTTTTTAATAATGCGTGCTTAAATATTTTTTTATAGTAAAATAATAGAATAATATTAATTAATAATAATATTCCTGTTTCTATATTTTCATCTATTCTATTATCAAAAAAAACATGCATAAAAAATATATTAAATATTACTGGNAACAAAGCTAATANACCAATAAGTCTAGTAATAGGTATTAAAATTAATATCCCTAATAATATTTGAATAATTGAAATCATATCTAAAAACCCTGAGGATTTAAATGTGTTCATTACAATATTATAACCAACAGGTGCTTCGTAAGAATTATTTTCTATAATTGTGTTAATAATTTGATTTTTTTCGATTGGCTTTAATTTCTCCGAACTTAATTTTCCATAACCTTTAGAGATAAAAAATAATGCNACAACTATCGAAAGAACGGCATGCATAGTTTGGTAAATTAATCTTTTCATGATTTTACTCTTTTCCATAATTTTTAAATTTGGTGGNAAATCTATTATTTTTATTTAGACTAATTANAAATAAATTATTATTTTCGCCAAAAATTTATAATTAAAAAANTNNAAAAATGAAAAANAACAACTTATTTAAAACNATACTTTTATCTACAGTGATAATTTTATCTTCATGTTCTAAAAATAGTGATGATGATGTTACTCCTGTTGGATGTACAGTAGAAAACACNCCTATGTCATATGTATTTACAAATGATGGAAACAACACAGTTTATTTTGGTGGTCAATCAAATAGACTTGCTACTGCAAAAGCAGTTTATGATATGCTAAATGCAGGAAAAGGAAGTGCAACGGTAGTTACTAGCGCTGATATCACAGCCGCTATTGATAATGCAAATTCAAAATTATTAACAAAAACTGCCGAAAATGATCCAAACAGAACTCATATTATTGAGCAATTAAATTCGATTTTAGATGGATATGCAGCAATTTCATCAACACTTGCAGACACAAATATTGTAGCTTCTGCTGGACAAGCGGGNTGGAAAGGTAGCTACCAACTAGATGCTAGAGGATGGGAGCTAGATCAATTATATGCAAAAATGTTAATTGGTGCTTTGTGTCTAGAACAAAATGCCTATGACTATCTTACAAAAATCAACATCATAGACGAAAATGACAACAGAGGATATGATGGTNNCGATACTTACTACACTAAGGCTGAGCATTACTGGGATGAGGCTTTTGGATATACTTATGGTATGGATGGTGATATTACAGTGCCTGAAATATCAGGATGTAATTTCCTTGGTAAATATCTTACTAAACATAATGGTNTAGATTATTCTGGTAGTAACTGGAAACAAGATGCATATGATGCCTATAAATTAGGNCGTCAAGCTATTGTAGAAAATTGTCAGGATGAAATTGANAGACAAATTACTGTTATTAANACTACNTTNTCNAATGTAGTAGCTTGGCATGCAGCAGATTATCTAAANAAATCAGCTGAACAAATGGGNACTGATAAATTTTTCCACTCTGTATCTGANGCTTGGGGATTTGTAATGAGTTTACAATTTACAAAGATGGCTAATGGAATGCCTTTATTCTCGCATTCAGAAGTANANAACATGTTAACAACACTTGATGCTGGAACAAACGGTGCTTGGNNCTTNGANGCNANTACACTTACTGACATGGCAGCTCAAATTGAAGCAGCAATGGCAGCAGCAAATAATTAATTTTTTTNAAATAAAAAGGGTGCTAGTCTAGTANTAGCACCCTTTTTTNAATAATTATTTTATGAAAAAATACTANTACATAATTATCATACTNATAATAACAAGTTGTGGTTCTTCAGATGAATTAAAACCAACGGGNGATGATTTTAATAGAGGTCAAATACTTGAATTTACTTATGAATCTATTATCATTCCTNCATATACANATTTAAATTCAAAAATAGATGATTTNCAGANNTCTGTTAATNNNTTTATNGAANATCCNAATGAANNNANTTTNTCTGNAATGAGAAANNCNTGGGTTTCTAATTATAAAGCNTGGCAAGCAGTCGCNATGTTTAATATTAGAGNAGCCGAAGAACTACAATATGCTGCAAAAATGAATTCTTATCCCTGTTCAGAATCTATGATANATCAAAACATAGATTTAGGAATAAATGAAATTGGCAATTTTACGCAATCAATGTTAGGGACTACAGGTTTTCCAGCTATCGGCTATATGATCTTTGGTGTCGGTGATGGTNATGCTAATATTATATCAATCTATAATGATGTAAATAATGGTGTGAAATATAAGCAGTATTTGGCAGCATTAGTTCAGGANATGAAAACAATGACAGAAAATATATTAACTGATTGGCTATCAAATAAAAGTGCTTTTGTTAATTCTACCAATAATACTGCAAATTCTAGCCTAAACCTTGTTGTAAATGATTTTTTGCAATACTTTGANAAAAGAGTTCGAGAAGCTAAAGTAGCAACTCCGTCAGGAGTTCGTGGTGATCTCAACCCTCTATANGATCATGTTGAATCATATTACAAATCTGATATCTGCAAAGAATTATTAAAAGNAGCTTTTTNATCAGTAAAAAGAGTATATCNAGGNANCTCATTTGATGGATTATCTGAGGGGACAGGCTTAGAGGACTATCTTATNTACCTTGATAANACTGAAGAATTANTTTTAGCAATNGACAATCAATTAAATNTTATTGATGATAAAATAGAGCTNTTAAATGATGATTTTATAATACAAATGAANACAAATAATCAAGCTATGTTTGATGTNTTTTACGCTATGCAAACTCTAGTNACTTATACAAAAACTGATATGTTATCNTTTTTNAATATTTCTACTGANTATTTAGATAATGATGGTGATTAATAAANTAAANNTAANACTATATTTTTATAGATTCTCTAAATAGAGAATCTATTTTTTTATGCTTAAAAAAATTCATAACTATTTTAACTCATACACTGATGTATACCCATTAGTTGTATTTAGAATATTATTTGGATTGNTAATGTTTNTTTCTATTATTAGATTTTGGCAAAATGGNTGGATTNAAACAATTTATATAGATCCTATTNTTCATTTTAAATATTATGGTTTTGAATGGGTTAAATCTCTTGAAGAGTGGAACTACATTCTTTTTTTAATTTGTGCAATTGCCTCAATATGTATTACGATTGGATACAAATATCGAATTGCTTCTATAATGTTTTTCTTTTCCTTTACATATATAGAATTAATTGACAAAACAACCTATCTTAACCACTACTATTTTGTTAGCATAATATCATTTATATTAATTTTTATACCAGCAAATATTTACGGCTCAATTGATGCCATAAAAAATAAAGTTGTATATAATAAAACACCTAAATGGTCAATTGATATAATTAAGCTAATGTTATTTATAATATACTTTTATGCAGGAATTGCAAAAATAAATTCTGATTGGCTGTTAAAAGCTATGCCTTTAAGTATTTGGTTGCCAGGAAAATATGACCTTCCTTTGATTGGTGGGATAATGACTAAAAATTGGGTTCCCTTTTTTATGAGTTGGTGTGGTATGTTTTATGATGTTTTAATTGGATTTTTTCTTTTTAGCAAATGTTATAGAAATATTGCATATGTTTTTGTGTTGATTTTTCATTCAATGACTGCTATATTTTTTCCATCCATAGGAATGTTTCCATATATAATGATAGTATCCTCTTTTATATTTCTTGACAATAAATTTCACAAAAGAATACTCAATAGATTTGATAAAAAATGGATTAAAAATTATAATTATAAAATCATAGAAAATTATAAAATTAAATTTAAGAGGCCCGTATTAATAATATTATCTCTCTTTATGATAATTCAAATATTGCTCCCTTTTAGATATTTATTATATGATAGTGAACTTTTCTGGTCTGAGGAGGGGTATAGGTTTTCTTGGAGAGTCATGCTGATTGAAAAAGCTGGTCACAGCACCTTTACAATTGTTGATAATAAATCTAAAAAGAGAATTGTAGTAGAAAACTCAGATTTTTTAACCTCCTTTCAAGAAAAACAAATGAGTTTCCAACCCGATATGATTCTTGAATATGCTCATATCATATCAGAATATTATAAAAAAATTGGATTTACAGATCCTAGTGTTTATGTAGATAGTTATGTTACTTTAAATGGAAGATTAAGTACGCAGTTTATTAAAAATAACATAGATCTGACACAAGAAAAAGAATCTTTTAAATCAAAAGATTGGATAATAAAATTTAATGATGAGATTAAAGGTTTTTAATTTAATAGGGCTTATTATGATTTTGTATTTGACTTCAAAAGCTCAAAATACACATTACGGAAAAATTTACTGTAATTTAGAAAAAGAGCCTCTTTCGAATGTACAAATTTATGATTTTTATGATGGGTTTATCACTAATAGTGATAGTCTGGGGAATTTTAAAATTAATAGTTTGGATGGTAGTATTA
Organism: Flavobacteriales bacterium; assembly: GCA_002715565.1. Taxonomy (GTDB): domain Bacteria; phylum Bacteroidota; class Bacteroidia; order Flavobacteriales; family BACL11. Next base: position 9,396 of record PAZP01000006.1, on the reverse strand, counting down.
AATTAGTTTTCCATAAAGAACATTATAATTATTTTGTTAAAGTTTTTTCTGATTCTGATACGTCAAGTATTATTTATCTTCAACCTTTAGCATTTGAATTAAATGAAATAATAGTTAACTCATCAAAAAATGACTTTAATTCCGGTGTTTTAAGTGATGTTGTAGAGGATGCTATTTATGCTGGCAAGAAAACAAAAAAAATAATTTTATCAAATACTCTTGGAAGTGTCGCTACCAATAATGCAAGACAAATTTACAATAAAATAGCAGGTTTAAATATTTTTCAAAACGATGATGCTGGATTACAACTAAATATAGGTAGTAGGGGTTTAAACCCAAATAGATCGGCAAATTTTAATACAAGACAAAATAGTTATGATATTAGTGCAGATGTATTGGGGTATCCAGAAAGTTATTACACACCGCCTGCTGAAGCATTAGAGCAAATACAAGTTGTTAAAGGAGCCGCTTCTCTACAATATGGAACGCAATTTGGAGGGTTAATAAATTTCGTTTTTAAAAAACCTAATCAAAATAAAAAATTCTGCTTAGTTTATAGAAATACATTAGGAAGTAATAATTTATTAACAAACTTTACGAGCATTAATGGTTCTGTTAAAAAAATAGGGTACTATTCATTTATAAATTACAAAAAAGGAGATGGTTTTAGAAAAAATTCTGCATTTGAATCAATTAATTTTTTCACACATTTTAATTATTCCCTTTCAAAAAAAATTAAAGTATCTGCTGAGTTAACATTTTTAGAATATCTGGCACAACAAGCTGGTGGGTTAACAGATAATATGTTTTATAGCAACCCGCTACAAAGTAATAGAGAAAGAAATTGGTTTAAAGTAAAGTGGTTATTATACAATACTAAAATTGCTTATAAAATCAACCGTACAACTAAATTCAATCTTAACATTTTTAGCCTTAATGCTTATCGATATGCATTAGGTTTTAGAGATAATAGAGTAGATCAACTTGATCCTTTAATGGAAAGAGATCTAATTAAGGGGGTCTTTAATAATATTGGTGCAGAGAATAGAATTTTAAAAAATTATAAGTTATTTAAAAAAAGTTCTGTATTACTTTTAGGTGCAAAAATTTATAAATCATCTAACACAAGCGAACAGGGACCTGGTTCTTCAAATTATGACGCTAACTTTAACTATTACTATAATGATATTATGTCTTCGTATGTAAATCAATCATATTATGATTATCCTAATATAAATTATGCGGTTTTTTGGGAAAACATTTTTTATATGAATGACTTATTGTCAATAACTCCAGGTTTTCGATATGAATATATTAACACAAAAAGTAATGGCAATTATACTTTTAGAAGATATAATTTAATAGGTGCTACAATTTTTGACACTACTTATTATGAAAATAGATCAAACCAAAGAAGTTTTATCTTGTTCGGTGCTGGTTTATCGTATAAAGCTAATAAATATATGAATATGTATTCTAATATATCTCAAAACTATAGATCTGTTACTTTTGCTGACATGAGTATTAAAAGCCCTTCTTTTGTAATCAGTCCTGATCTTAATGATGAAGATGGATATACTTTTGATATAGGTTTAAGAAGTTTAAATAGCAGAATAATTCTATTTGATATTAATTATTTTCAACTTAATTATAATAATAGAATAGGATTTGTTCAAAAAATATTTGAGGAAATGCCTGGATACTTTGTTGTTAAAACTGAAAAAGGGAATATTGGGAGCGCCAAAATTAATGGTATAGAGTCTTTATTTGATGTTAAATTAAAAATGCCAGACTATAATAAAATAACCATAAATAGTTTTATAAATTTTTCATATACAAAATCTAAATACTTAAACTCTCAAATTAATGGAATAATAGGTAATGAAGTTGAATTTACACCTAAGTACAATATAAAATATGGCCTTAATATTGTGCTAAATAATCATACATTTGGAATGCAATACAGCTATGTCTCTGATCAATATACCGATGCAAGTAATGCCGATGAAAGTGATATTACAGGAATTATAGGAAAAATACCTGCCTATTATATTTATGATTTTTCATATAAAATGCATTATCGTTTTATGAATTTATATTTTGGGATTAACAATTTAAGTAATAATATTTATTTTACTAGAAGAGCTACTGGATACCCAGGTCCTGGTATAATTCCTTCTCCACCAAGAAACTATTATATAACATTAGAATTTAAAATATGATGATGCCAAAAACCAAAAAATGTATTATCCTTTTTGATGGAGAGTGTTCTTTATGTAATTACTATGTGCAATTTGTTATTAAAAGAATAAAAAAACAGAATATACTATTTATAGCAATGAAAAGTCATAAAGGAAAAGAAATACTAAACAAAATAGATACGCTGCTTAATCTTGAACAAACAATAATATTAATTGAGAATGATAAAATAAAAACTAAATCAGATGCAATTCTAGAAATAATAAGAAAGTTGAAATTTCCATATAATATATTAACTTTTGGCTATATCATACCGCGGCCCTTTAGAGATAAATTATATCAAATCATTTCAAAAAACAGGCATAGAATTTTTAAAAACAATAACTGTGAAATTGACAATAAAACTGAGAACTAATAATTATTTAGAACATACTTTCTTGGTGTAAGGCCATACCTCTTCTTAAAGGCCGCAATAAAATGGCTGGCTGTACTGTAGCCTAATTTCAAACTGATTTCATTAACATTGTAAACGCCTTGCAATAACAATTCTTTTGCCATATTCATTTTGTAATCTAACAAATACTGAAAAACTGGCTTGCCATAAATTTCTTTAAATCCCTGTTTTAATTTTTTTAAGCTTAAATTAATTTCTTCTGATAAATCAGCTAAAGAAGGAGGGTCATCAAATCGGCTTAAAACAATTTCCTTTGCTAATTTTATCTTACGGACTTGTTCGTCATTCATAATAAAAGGACACTGTTCAATATTATTTTGTGAGTCTTTTTGAAAAATAATACTAAACAATTCATAAATTTTTGCTTTTAAATATAAATTGTTAATTGAAGCGTCGGTGTCATAATTATCATACAATTGATATAAAACATCAAAAACATGATGTGAAATTTTATCTTCCTGATAATATTTTTGGTCAATATTTTCTTTGTTAAGAAATGGTATATTGATTTTTTCTTTTGAAAAGAGCTTATGAAATTCATCTATTGATACTAAAACTGAGATGCATAAAGACTCTTCCTTTGATGAAATATTTAAAGGAAGGTTTTTTTGTGGGTTATACAATGTTAAATACTTTCTTTCATTAATATTTAACTCATAATTTCCATTATTAAATAAAAAATTTACGCTTCCTTTTAGCACAAAATGAAATTGTATCAGTGATGCGTCTACATCATTTTTCAAAAAACCTTTCTTAAGATTATTGTTAATTAAAATATAACAAAACCCGTCAACATTAAGCTCTTTCATGTTTTAAATCTGTTGTGCAAATTTAAACTTTTATAGTTATTTTTATTCTAAAAAATGATAAATTACTTCAAGGACTTTATTTAGTATTTATTGAACCTTATTCGTTGTTACAAAATTATTTCTATTAATTATTTTTGTAAAAATTTATAATAAAATGAAAAAAATACTTATAGCTTTATTTGTCATATCCATAAACATTCATGCCCAAAACACATTGGTATCAATGCAGTCAGATTATAAAAATCAAATATTTTATAGTATGACTAATGGTGAGGTTCTGAATGTCCAGAATGATGATTGGGACATATCTTTCAGTACAGAAATTATGTCATCAACCATACGAATAAATGGGGGGAAAGGGGTTGAGCTATTTACTTATCCTTTAGGAGATACATCTTCATGGAATAATATTAATACAAGTACTCCAAATATTTTAACAAATGTGATGCATAATAGTGATACAAGCTGGGCAATGGGAGCGTTTGATAAATATACATTAGGTGGTTTTGATTATGGATGGGGCGTGTATAATCTTCAAACACATCATGTTGTTGGTGATTCTTTATTCTTAATTAGAACCGTAAATGGAAATTGGAAAAAATTATGGATAAAAAGAAAGGTCGCTGGAGAATATATTTTCAAATATGCTAATCTAGATGGTTCAAACATAATTGATCAATCTATAATTGCGTCGAACTATAGTGACAAAAGATTTATATACTTCTCTCTTGATCAAAACCAAATAATTGATAGAGAGCCTAATTTACTTGAATGGGATATCACATTTACTAAATACATTACTGACTATCCATTTCAAGGCTCATTCGTCCCTTATTCAGTAACCGGAGCATTGATAAATGATGGGGTTGAAGTTGCAAAAGCATTAAACATAGCATCACCTTCAGCTTATACAGATTATTCTCAACATGACTTCCAGACTATAATTAATGGCATTGGGTTTGACTGGAAAACATATCAGAATTCTTATGTTGTTGACAATAGTCGTTGTTACTTTATTAAAGATCTGTCTAACAATATATGGCGATTATTTTTCACTTCCTTTGATGGTGCTTCCACAGGTAACATAGAATTTAACACAGAATTGGTAAGTTCTCCAGCATCAGCAGGAAATTTATTGAAAGAAAATAAACTTGTTATATACCCAAACCCTACTAGCGGAAACTCTAAATTAATATTAGATTTAAAAGAAAGTATAAATACCATTTCCGTTTATGACATGTTTGGGCAAATTATTTTCCAGGAAAAAGTAAATATAAATTCGTTTTCATATATAGATATTCCTTCCTCTGAATTTAATAGCGGTGTTTATATAATAAATATAAGCAATGGCTCTAAAGTTGTCAAAGAACAAAAACTTGTTGTATATTAGACTACTACTAATATCAGTTTATGTCAAAAAAAATAATATTATTTTTTGTCTTTATTAGTCATATTGCATTTAGTCAAATAGTAACAAAAAAAGATACGGGTTCTTCTATTAGTATAAACAAGTTTTTAAGCGAAGTTGTAGTTACTGGACAAATCAATCCGATTAATCAAAAAAATGCTATTCAAAATATTAAAATTATTGGAGCTAAAGAGCTTAAATCAGGATTATATAATAATTTAGCAGAAGCCCTTTCTCAGAAACTGAATGTTCAATTAATACAAGATAATGTTTTGGGATCAGGTTTAAAGATGCAAGGATTAGCAGGCCAAAATGTCAAAATATTAATTGATGAGATTCCTGTAATTGGAAGATTAAATGGGAATATTGACTTGTCACAAATTAATTTAGAAAATATAGAAAGAATTGAAATAGTTGAAGGCCCGCTTTCAGTAAACTACGGTACAGATGCTTTAGCTGGAACAATTAATATTATCACAAAAAAAAATTATGCTTTAAAAAAAAGTTTAGCTTTTAAAAGCTATTATGAAAGTATTGGTAGATACAATAATAGCTTTAGTATATCAAATAACAATAATAATATCATTTCAATATACGAGCTAGAAAGAAATTATTTTGATGGATGGTCAGAGAATGATAAATTTAATTTTATTCCAAAAAAAACTATAGCTGATACCAATAGAGTACACACATGGAAGCCTAAAGAACAGATATCTAATAAAATTCAATGGATAATAAACAAAGAAAAAAGTAGGAGCAGATATTACATTAATCATTTTTATGAAAAAATAACTAACAGAGGATATCCTAGAGGGCCTTATTTTGAATCTGCATTTGATGATTATTATTATACTTTCAGAAGAAATGCTGGTGCCGATTTAAATTACAAAGTAAATAATAATCCCTTGAGGTTTCTGCTAAGCTATAATGACTATAAGAGAATAAAAAGTGCCTTTATAAATGAACTAACAACTTTAACACCCACTTTACTAAACGATTTAAGTGCTCAAGATACTTCTGTTTTTAAATTATTAACAACCAAAACTACTTTTAGTTCTGAAGGTTTATTTGATTATCAAATTGGTTTAGATTTTCAAAAACAAATTGCGAAAGGGAAAAGATTAAGTGATGGTATGCAAGAACAAGCTGACTACGCGGCATTTTGTAATTTAAAAACAGTGATGAATAATTATTTTTTATTTAATACTGGCCTTAGATTAATTTATAATACTAAATATCAAGCTCCGTTAATACCATCTCTTTCTTTCATGTACAATTCTAAAAAAAACAAGCTGCGGATTTCTTTTGCGAAAGGATTTAGGGCGCCTACACTAAAAGAATTATTTTTTGATTTTGTTGATATTAATCACAATATAATTGGCAATGATAAACTAGTAGCTGAAGAATCAAAAAACTATCAATTAAGTTATAATTACATTTACAATACCACTCTAGATTTCGATTTAAGTCTATTTCAAAATAAAATAAATAATAAAATAGATCTTACCAGCAACTCTTTACAGAATGATGTATATTCATATTTTAATATTGGTGAATTTGAATCAAAAGGAATATCTTCTAACCTTAATTTTATATACAAAAAAATAAATTTGACAGTTGGTGGCTCATATATTGGAATAAAAAACAATATCAATAAAGAAAATCTAATATTAAATGATTTTCTATATTCTTCTGAATTTATAGCTAATGCAACTATAAATATTTTAAAAGCATCCAGGTTAAATCTTTTCTTTAAATATACTGGTAAAGTACCTTTTTATTTAGAAAGCATAGATAATAGTGTTATTACTAGCTATAGAGATGGATATCAACTTTTAAATGCTTCTTGTAACAAATATCTATCAAAATACAATATAGACCTTAGCTTAGGAATTAAAAATATTTTGAATGTTATAGAAATTTCTAATTATACAGAAAATACATCGGTGCATAGTAGTACTAATAATAACTTAAGTATTGGTTATGGAAGATCATACTTTGCAAGCATAAAATTTAAATTATGAAAAAACATATAGCTTTAGTGTTTTTATATTTATGCTTATTTGGTTGCGAACAAACAGAAATACCTATTGTGCCTGCAAGTAATGGCCCTGTAATTAGTACTCAAATTGAGTTAGGTAATAATTATGCAAAACAAATATTTTATAATATAAAAGATAGTTCTATTGTTTCAGAAAATATAAAAACTGCATGGGATATTGGTTTAGAAAATGGTCCGGAAGGATACCGCATAAAAATTAATTCATCTACATATAGTCAAATTATTAAAATTGAAAATGCAAATTTTGAAAACACAATTTCTGTTCCAAACTCAGCAGTATGGGGATGGGACAATGCAATAAGTCTTTTTAACAACACCTATATTGGTGACTATAGAAATTCAAAGCAATTATTTATTCTTGATAGAGGTTATAATGAAAATGGGGAGCCGAGGGGGATAAAAAAATTTCGTGTTGACTCCATCACAGAAAAATACTATATATTGACACATTCCAATCTTGATAATTCAGAAATGTCTTCTTGTAAAATTGACAAAACAAATGGCTCTTCAGTAATACGATTTTCTTTTGAAAATAATTCTCCTATTGAAGAGCCTTTAGACAGTGAGTGGGATCTTTTATTTACTCAATACACGCACTTATATATTAATAATGATGCTAATCCATCATATTTAGTGACTGGAGTGTTAATCAATTCCTCTTCTGGAATAGAAGTGGCAATTGATAGTGTCACGCCGTTTTTAGAAATAAATGAAAATTCAATTTTAAATTATACTTTTAGTAATAATCAAAATATAATCGGTTATAATTGGAAGGAGTATAATTTTGAATCTCAATATTATTACGTCAAAGATTATATTAGTTATATAATAAAAGATTCAAAAGGAAGATATTTTAAATTGCGCTATATAGATTTTTATAACTCTATTGGAGAGAAAGGAGCACCAATGTTTGAATATCAATTGTTTAATTAAATAATCCGGTTTAGAAAAATTTCTTTTTTAATTTAGCGTAAAATATTTTTTTGGGCAGCATATATATACATATCCCTTACTGCAAACAGGCATGTACATATTGTAACTTTTATTTCAAAGTATCAAAAAATGATAAATCTGAAATGGTAGATGCAATCTGTAAAGAGCTGGAATTAAGAATGCCTGAATTAAGTGATCAAACTATATCTTCAATTTACTTTGGCGGTGGAACACCTTCTATTTTAAATATTGTAGAAATAAATCAAATACTTAATCAAATCTACAAGTTGTATAAAATTGATAAGAAAATAGAAATAACTATAGAATGTAATCCAGATGATTTAAAAGAAAGAAAATTATTAGAGTTTAAAAAAAGTAATATAAATAGATTAAGTATAGGTGTGCAGTCATTTAAACAAGAAGATTTATTTTTCATGAACAGGTCTCATAATTTTAAGGATTCTATTAATTGTATCAATAAAGCTAAATCAGTAGGTTTTAATAATATAACAATTGATCTTATTTATGGCTTGCCTAAACAAAGCATAAAAGATTGGAAAGAAAATCTAAAAATATTGTTTGATCTAAATATTCAACACTTCTCGGCATATTGTTTAACTGTGGAAAAAAAAACTGCGCTACATAAATTAATTAAAAAAAATGAAATATTTCCAGCAAATGAAAAAACACAAATTGAACAGTACTATATACTAACTGAAATGGCCAATGATAATAATTTTATTCAATATGAAATTTCAAATTTTGGAAAAGAAAACTTCTTTTCTAAGCATAATATAGGATACTGGAAAAATCAACATTATATAGGGGTTGGGCCTTCTGCTCATTCTTATAATGGAAATGTTAGACGATGGAATATATCCTCAAATAAAAAATATATTTATAACATCAATAATAATAAATGCTATTATAAGAAAGAAGAGCTAACTTTAAATGAAAAATACAATGAGTTTATATTTGTTTCTATAAGAACTATGTGGGGTGTAAATATAGATGCTCTTAATAAATTATTTGGAGAAAAAAGCAAAAAGCACTTTATTAAACAAGCTGAAAAATGGATTCAAAATGAAATGATAAAAAAAACTAACTCTAACTATACTATTGCCAGAAAAGGGCAAATATTGTCAGACAATATTAGCTCTGATCTATTTATTGTTTGATTTTAAAGATAATTCATCAATACTAAATCTTGGGGCTGCATCCCAATTAATTCTTTTAGAGGCTTCAGAAATATCTATAAAGTCAAAGTCATATACTAATTGTTTTAATTTAACATATGAGGTTGATAAATTAAAATATGACTTAAACTTTCTCTTTGGGCTTAAACCTTCAAGCATAGGTTGATTTGCATCAAAATCTCTAGGATGAAAATATGTCATTGTATAATCTGATTTAGATATCAAGCTTCTAATTAATCGATATGGAAAAAACCTGAAATAACCACCACCTGTTGCAGTAAATTTTTTGCCGAAAAATATATTTGTACTCATTGGAAATTCTTTGATTTCAAAAG
>PAZP01000005.1 GCA_002715565.1 Flavobacteriales bacterium | reverse complement strand
TAAAATATCTTGTTATATTTCTATGAGTAACTGTTAAAGGACCACCTTTTTTAATTTGTTCTCTAAATAAAGGAACTACTGAACCAGCTGAATCTAAAACATTACCAAATCTAACCATAGAAAAACAACAAGTACTAAGATCTGCATAAGCTTGTAAAATTAATTCTGACATTCTTTTTGAGGCTCCCATAATATTTGTCGGTCTTACAGCTTTATCAGTAGAAATTAATACCATGTTTTCAACTTCTAATTCATCTGCTAATTTTGCAATATTAAAAGTTCCAACAACATTATTGTAAACTCCAGCAATAATATTCATCTCTAACATTGGAACATGCTTATAAGCAGCAGCATGATAAATTGTATGTATCTTATATTTTGTAATAATTTTCTTTAATTGATGATAATTTGTAGTAGTACACAATGCTGGTATAATTTCTATATCTAAATTTTTAGAAGTCAGTTCATGATGAATAGAATATAAATTAAATTCAGAATTGTCAAGTAATATAATTCTCCTTGGTGATAAATTCATTATTTGACGTGAAAGTTCTACTCCAATACTACCTCCAGCACCTGTTATTAAAATATTTTTATTAGAAATATTCTTTTTTAATAATTTCTGTTTAGGTGCTACAATATTTCTTTCTAAAATATCCGCTACTTCTACATGTTTAATATTATCAATAGAAATAACACCATTAACAATATTTTCAACAGTTGGAAGTATTTTAACCTCAATTGGAAATTTACTAAGCTTTTTTAAAATATGAGTTCTATTTTTGGTATTAATTGAGGGAATTGCAAAAACAAGAACTCTCGCCTCTTTATTTTTTATTAAAAATTCTATTTTTTCAAATGGATAAACTTCTAACGAATTCAGTAATGTCCCCTCTTTTTCAATATCATCATCTATAAAAGCAATAGGGTTATATAAAGAACTTTTTCTTAAATTATCGACCAGCTGAACACCTGCTTGACCAGCTCCATATACAATAGTTTGTATTCTATCATTTAAAACACTATTCCAAGAATATAAAATCCCTTTAAATAAAAATCTAATAAATAAAATTAAAACATTTGAAATAAACCAAAAAATTGGCAGAACTGATCTTGGAAGATTAGATTCTCTAAAAAACATCATAAAAAAACCAATTATTAAACAACTAATTGTTGTAGCTTGAAAAGTTTTAGTTATAATTTTTGATCCAATATATTGTAAAACAGATCTATATAATCCTAAACGAACAAAAAAAACAATAATTAATAATGGTAAAAAAATAAAAATCCAACTTGATTCAAAAATATATTGAATTGGATATGCAACACCAATTCTTAAAACAAATGAAAGATACAAAGAAAATAAGATAATGAAAATATCAAAAAACAACATAATTATTTGTTTTTGTATTCTTTCTAAATTCTGTAATCTAAGACGCATATAATTTCTTTATTCTATTAATAACTCTATCCAGTTCATGTTGCCCCATATTTGTTCCAGAGGGCAAACATATCCCTCTAGAAAACAAATCTTCTGAAACACCATTAATATATTTTTTACAATTTAAAAATATAGGTTGTAAATGCATAGGTTTCCAAAGAAGTCTAGCTTCAATATTATATGAAGCTAAATCTAAACGTAAATTTTCATTATCTATTGTTAATTTATTATCCAACAAACAAGTTGTCATCCAAAAATTACAAAAACTGTCTGATGATTCTTCAATAAAAAATAAATTATTATTATCAGCAAGTTCATTTTTATAATATGAATTTATTTCTCTCTTTCTTTTAATTCTTGATTGCAAAACATCTAATTGTCCTAAACCAATACCAGCACAAACATTACTTAATCTATAATTATAACCAATTTCTTTATGCTCATAATATGAAACATCTTCTCTTGCTTGAGTTGCTAGTTTTTTAGCTTTATTAATATTATATTTATCTTTAGATAATAATGCTCCTCCACCTGATGTAGTTATTATTTTATTTCCATTAAAGGAATATATACCGAACTTACCAAAAGTTCCAAGAGGATTTGATTTATATTTTGAACCTAAAGCTTCCGCAGCATCTTCAATAACAGGAATATTATATTTATTAGCAATACACATAATATCATCCATAGAAGCAGGCATACCATAGATATGAACTAATATAATTGCTTTCGGTTTTTTATTTTTTTCTATACCAACTTTAATAGCGTCTTCTAATAAATTAGGACACATATTCCATGTCTTTCTTTCACTATCAACAAATATTGGATTCGCACCTAGATAGGAAACTGGAAATACGCTTGCAGCAAATGTAAAGGTTGAGCATATAATATCATCATCTTTCTTGATACCTAATAAGATTAAAGCTAAATGAATTGCTGCAGTACCGCTACTTAATGCGGCAACGTGATAGTTAGAGGATAATTTAGATAAAGAGTTTTCGAAAAGGTCTAAATTAGGTCCAAGAGGCGCAATCCAATTTGTATCAAACGCTTCTTCGATATACATTTTTTCTTTACCACCCATATGAGGTGAAGAAAGCCATATTTTATTCTCTTTTTTCAATCTAGTATACAATTCTTTTTATAGTTGCAAATATAATCTTAATGTCTGACCAAAGGTTATGGTTATAATAATATTCTAAATTTAGTCTAACTTTATCTGGAAATATCACATTATCATTGTATTTCTGCGGATTCTCAACATTACTTAATATTTGCTCCTCATTTGCATATTTTAAGCTAGCTGGACCAGTAATTCCTGGTTTTAATTTTAGTATAAGTTTGTCTTCGCCCTTCAATTTATCAGCATATCCTTCAACATCAGGTCTTGGTCCAACAAAACTCATTTCTCCTTTTATTATATTAATTAACTCAGGAAGTTCATCTAATTTATAATTGCGTAAAAACAAACCTACTCTTGTAATTCTTTTATCATTATATATTGTTATTGTTTGGTTAGATTGATGATCAGAATACATAGTTCTAAATTTAATTATATTAAAACCATCACCATTTTGACCTATTCTTTTTTGAATAAAGAAAATAGGCCCTTTTGAATTAAGCTTTATTAAAAGAGAAATAAGAACAAATATTGGGAATAATAATACTAAACCAAATACAGCAAAAAAATAATCAAATAATGTTTTCATTATATTCTTCTTTTTATTGAATTATATGAGTAATTAATAAAACACCAAATACATAATAATAAATTTAATTTTTCAATATTTCTATAAACATACCACACATCTATAGCAGACTTTAATTTATTTGAAGTATTTGATCCAGACAAAACCCTATAACTAGACAATACTTCATCCAAACCATGTGCAACAAAACCTTTCTTCATAATTTTAAGCCAGAGTGCCATATCATGAGAAGATCTAATATTTTCCATCTCAAAATAACCTGTTTGCTCTCTATCAATAATAACTGTTAAACACCCAATTATTGTGTTTTTTAAGTACTTATAGTATGTTATTTTACTTGGCACATGAACTTTAGATATTGTAATTCCATTTTCAGTAATTCTATTATATGCAGTAAATGTAAAAGCATAATTATGTTGCTGCATAAAATCTAATTGCCTACTTAATTTATTAGGATACCAATAATCATCAGCATCTAAAAAAGCTATATATTTTCCTTGTGCTTTTTGAAGAGCGATATTTCTTGCCATAGCAGCTCCAATATTATTATTTAAATAAATTGGTTTTATNCGAGAATCTCTTTTAACATATTTCTTAATTAATGTGCTTGACTTGTCATTAGAAAAATCATCTACAATAATCAATTCAAAATTTTTATATGTTTGTTCTATTACTGAGCAAATACATTGCTCCAAATACATTATAGAATTATATGAAGGTGTAATTATAGATACTANTTTATTCACTTTTCTGNAATTGAAATATTTCCTCTTGTTTTAAAATAGCTATTAGCTTCTTAAATAATGAAAAATAATTTAGCTTAAAAATAAGAAATCTAAATGGAAACAANACAAATATAATAAATCTAACAGGAGTTGAATATATTATATGTAATTGACAATAAGCTTTTCTAAATTTAAATTTTTTAACTAAGAACTCTTGAATTTTAGAATCATGTAAAATACTTCTTGCTCCATCACTAACGTAATTTATTTTTCTATCTTTCAAATAATATCTGTTCATTTCATAAATTAATGCATAATTAGCATACATTTTAGTATATTTTTTAGAAATCTTTATGGTAGAATAATCACAAAAATTATGTGAAACCCTATTTTGACTATAACCTATNAATTTATCTTTATAAAAAACTCCCCAAAATTCACATGAATCACTTATATTAGNAANAAAATCATTAATGTCCTTAAATAAAAAATCACTATTATAATTTTTTATTACATCACAATAAATCTNATATAATTGTTNATAGTATAACTTATGAGATATTTTTTCTATATTAAAATTCTTTAATCCTTTTTTTATTTGATTTCTTGTATTTGAACTATAATCATCTAAATACATATTTTTGTTATTAACTATATACCAAAACTCTTTCTTATCCTTACAATCAAAATCTGATACCCATCTAGCAAAATAAGCNTTTTGTTTTTTTATTAAACTTAAAATAACTTGATGATTATCTTTAACTGGAACATTTGGTGGTTGCAATGGAATTAATGCTCCATTATATTTTCTCCAACAATCACACATTTTCTTTTTTGATTAATGGTTTATTAATAAGTAACATTGATATAATAATAAAAAACATTCTAGAATCACCTAAATCTCCACTGAGCATAGTACTAACGAAAAAGAAAATAAAAGAATAAAATAGTAGTGGATATAATGAAGAAATATTTTTCCTAAATTTATATAATTTCTTAAAAGAAAGATAAAAGACTTGTAAAACTAAAATTAAAAATAAAATTCCTGCTATTATTCCATATTCTGTTGTTATTTCAAAAAATATATTGTGAGGATAAGAATGCACCATTAAATGTTTATTAGTGTTTTTATTTGCCTGAGTTTGCCAATTACCACAACCCACACCAAAAGGGTATTCTTTAATCAACTTTACTGATCTATCAACAAAATCAACTCTTGCTCCAGTAGATTTTTTTGTTCCTCCGTATTGCATATTCATTAAAATTCTATCTACGGCACCTAATTTCATAACTTTATTTCCAATAGGGGTGACAATTACTACACTAAAAATAGATAAGACTAAAAATAATTTATAATATGCTTTACTAAAGTTTAAAATAAAATATATAATTAGTGAAATTAACAGTGAAAAAATAGGACCTCTGCTTCCAGTAGCAATTAACATAAGAGCAAAAAATGCAATTAAAATAATACGTATATACTTAAATTTTAATTTTGGATAAAAAAACATAAATAAAATTGCTAACCCCATCCATCTACCAAAAATTATTGGACCTCCACCAAATACACTTAATCTTCCTTCAAAATCAGAATATAGTTCATTTACTCCAGCAACTGCTAATACAACAGAAAGATAAAACAAGATTTTAAAAAGGTTAAGTACATTACTATAATTAAATTTTTCCAAAACGATTATACTAGTAGGAATAACTATAAATATGAAATTAACATATTTCAAAACTCCATACTCCATATATTCATAAGTAATTTTATGAAAACCATATTCTCCATACTCAAAAATAATCCAAAGAATTGGCGTGACAACAATTATATATAAATATAATAATAGAAATGTTAATTTAGTTTTAGTGAATTTTAATTTACGAATTGAAAATAAAAAAACAATTGTTGAAATAAAATAAATAATTGTTAATAGCAATGAAAATCTAATATCAAAAAAATCAAGTCTTTCATCATATATACGCCCGATTGATAGCATGGCGCACGCTGAAAGTAAATATGCTAATGATAAAAAATCTTTAATTTTCATGTTTAATATATGTAATAATACTATAAATTGAGAAAATAAAATATACAATCGACATAGCGTACAATGAAAACAAAGATTTGTATATAATTTCCCAATTGTATATATATGTAATAGAAATAACTATTATAAATGACAGTATAATAACTGATGTTAAGTTAAAGCTATGTTTATTTGTGATTTTTTTATCTAATGTAAAATATGGTTGACATATAACAGTGGACAGTAATAAAATTATAATTGCTAATGTCATATTTTTAAAATAATAAGCGGTTTTAAGACTATCTACTATTGTAAACTCTCCTCTTTGATAAATAAATTTTATTAGTGGCTCACTATAATTATATGTTATAAAAAATAAAAATAAACAAATAGATATTGTTATAAACAAAGAGTAGTAAAACCATCGCAAATTTTTTTCTACAGAAATATTTCTAAGCATTAATGTATTGATATTTGAAACAATTGAAGTCAAAAAAACACTTAGTATTACAGCGGCATAATTAAAAAATGTAATATTATTACTACCATCTGAACCGGAAATAAATCTTGATATCAAAATAATTATTGTAGAAAGATTGCCTAGCAATAAAATAGAAAATGAAAAATCATTGTAAGTGATTTTAACTTCTTGCCCCCTTTCTCTTAAAATAATTGGTTGAATATATTTTTTAGCTATAAAAATGACTCCAAGTATTCTACTAATAGCAGCTCCGAAAATATTAGAAACTAAAATTAATGGGTATAAAAAAAGTGTTGAAACAAATAAATTAAATGTATTCGCTATTGAATATGTTTTAAATTTACCTTCAGCCTGTAAAACAGTAAAAAAAATAGAATTAAAAAAATTTCCTACAACAAGTATACTTAATAAAAATGATAATAAAATTAATTGTAATGTGTATTCAGATTCTAACATTAGAATAATTATCAATTGTATAAATTGACTAATTATAAATAATATTAATAATAGCTTAATTGTGAAATTAAATAAGTTATTATAGGATGGGTTATTATGTGCATTAAAATGCTGTGATAATTTTGGAAGTAGATTAGCCTGTAGTGCATTGCCAAAAGTAAATTGCGATAAAAAATCTGCTACAGTTTTAAGCAAAATATAATATGCAAAAATAATAGATGATCCAAAAAAATAAGCTAAAATTAATTCTCTAAAAAAACCGAAAATTTTAATAAAAATATTGGAAAAGAATAGATATATAAAATCTACCACAGATTTTATTTTGGTTATCCTCTTTAGGATCATTATTGATTATGATTTAACTCCTATTTGCAAATATTTAAAGCCCTTTTCTAGTATACGATTTGCTTTAAATTGATTTCTTCCATCAATTATAATATTACCTTTCATAAGATCTCTCATCTTATCAAAATCTGGACTTCTAAACTCTTTCCATTCAGTTACTAAAATCAATGCATCAACTGAATCTAAAACATCATATTTATTGTCAAAATAATTCACATTATAATTCTTAAGATAAAATTTAGCTTCATTTATAGCTTTTGGGTCATATGCATTAACTACTCCTCCAGCATCAATAATAGAAGAAATTAAATTAATTGATGGCGCTTCTCTCATGTCATCTGTTTCTGGCTTAAATGAAAGTCCCCATATTGCAAATTTTCTTGAATTTAGATTTCTGCCATATTCTGCAACTATTTTTGTAAATAAAACTTCTTTTTGAGCACTATTAACTTTATCTACTGAAGAAATTAAGTTTGGAAAATAACCATGATTATTGGATATATTTATTAATGCATTAACATCTTTTGGAAAACAACTGCCACCATATCCACAACCTGGATAAATAAATTGATATCCTATTCTTTTATCACTACCTATTCCATTTCTTACTTGATTAACATCTGCACCAACGTGTTCACAAATATTTGCTATTTCATTTATAAAAGANATCTTAGTGGCTAGCATTGCGTTTGCAGCATATTTTGTCATCTCTGCAGAACGTATATCCATCGCTATAAAACGATCATTATTTAATGTAAAAGGAGCATACAAATCCCTTAGCACTTCAGTAGCTTTGTTATTATTCGACCCAACAACTACTCTATCTGGATGCATAAAGTCTTTAATAGCTGCTCCTTCCTTTAAAAATTCGGGATTTGAAACAACATCAAAAGTTAGATTAGATGTTCTTTGATTTAAAGAATTTTGAATTGTATTTTTAACTTGATCAGCAGTACCAACAGGAACAGTAGATTTATTTACAATAATAAGGTGATGTAACATATGATCTCCTATAGATTTAGCAACCTTTAAAACATATTTTAAATCTGCAGATCCATCTTCACCCATAGGTGTTCCAACTGCAATAAAAACAATATCTGTATTAGAAAGAGCATCTTTGATATCCGTACTAAATTTTAAATTTTCCTTTTTATAATTCCGAGTAACTAATTCTGATAAACCAGGCTCATAAATTGGAATTCTTCCATCTTTTAGATTATTAACTTTTTCTTCATCTATATCAATACAGAAAACACTATTTCCCATTTCAGAAAAACATGCGGCAGCAACTAAACCTACATAACCGGAACCAATAACACCTAGCTTCATACTATTTTAAATTTTTATAAATTAATTATTAATAATCTCTTTAATCAATGCAACAAAAAGTGAAATTAAAAAACTTAAAAAAGATACAAGAATACTCCATATTAATATATCGTCTTCTTTTTGATTTACTTTTGCAAAATCTTGTACAAAAGAAAGCGGTTTTAATAACTCCTTTTGTGTTCTTATATCTTCTCTATACTGACTAAGAGCAACAATTTGATTACTAACTTCACTTTTTTCTTGACCGTTTATAACCTTTAATGAAGAACTGAAATCCATTCTATTTTTTGACCCTTCTATCCTAATCTTTTCTAATAATTTCATTTCTTGATTAATATCAAGAATAATTTTATTACTTGATTCTATAAATTCTTCATAATATTTTTTCACATAATTATTTGAATTAAAATAATAGAGCAACCCTTCTTGTATTTCAGAAATTATATTATTATCAAATACAACTAACATAACTTCAAATTTATTTAATGAAAAAAATTCTTCATTCATATCTTTCTGAAATAATTGTTCAGCCTCAATTTTTTTAATTTTTTGAGCCACACTAATATCTATTCCTAATAAATAAGCTAACTCATTATAATCTTTGTTTTCTATATTTATTTCCAGATAATTAATTAAATCAATTGCCGTTCGTTGCAGCCATCCTTCCTCATAATCAACACGCTCATATTTTGATATACCTGACATACATATAGCCTTTGTTTCATAATAAGGAGTTTTAAATTTTTGAAAAATAATAACTGATAAAACACCAATTATAATCATGCTATATATTAATTTATTATTTCTTACTATAAATTTCACAAAAGATGTGAAAAATTGTCTAATATTAAGTTCTTCTGTCATTTTTTAATTATTATAATGTCCAAGTTGAAAATTTATAAAGTCCTTTTATATCCAAAAGTACAAGTTTTTCTTTGGATATTCGATTAAAATCTTTGATAGTATAATTTCTAAATTCATTATGAGAAACTGCTAAAATTATAATATCATATTTTTCATTATTAATAAACGGATCTATTTCTAAATTAGTGTACGGTAATTTTACATAAGGATCATAAGTAAAAACATTAACAGAATATGTTTCAAGTTCTATCTTTATTTGTTCTACTTTTGTATTTCTTATATCAGCACAATTTTCCTTAAATGTATAGCCTAATATTAATACCTTAGCTTCTTCTTTTATAAGTTTTTTCTCATTTATAAATTGCATTACCTTTAAAGCTATATATTTAGGTATACTATTATTTATTTCTCTTGACTTTAATAATAATTCTGGTGTAAAGCCAAATTTCATAGATTGAAATGAAAGATAATAAGGATCAACTCCTATACAATGACCACCAACCAAACCAGGTGAAAAATTAATAAAATTCCACTTTGTTTTAGCTGCTGAAAAAATATCTGAGGAAGAAATTTTCATTTTATCGAACATAATAGCAAATTCATTCATTAAAGCTATATTAACATCTCTTTGAACATTCTCAACTACTTTTGAAGCTTCTGCAACTTTAATACTTGTAGCTTTATATGTTCCTGCTATTATTATTTTTTTATATAATGTATCTATTTTACTTGCTATTTCAGGTGTTGATCCACTAGTAATCTTAACAATGTTCGATAAATGGCGATTTTTATCCCCAGGACTTATTCTTTCTGGGCTATATCCACAAAAAAAATCAACATTATATTTTAAACTAGAATTTTTTTCAATTAAAGGAACACATATTTCTTCAGTAACACCAGGATATACTGTTGATTCATATATAATAATATCTCCTTTGTTTAAATATTTAGCAACCATTCGTGTTGCATTTTCTAAACAATTCAAATCAGGAATATTTTCATTAGAAACAGGTGTAGGGACAGTAATAATATAAATATTTGAATCTTTTAAATCTTTTTCATTTATAGTATAAACTATTTTAGTATCCTTTAAATCAACATCAATATTTCTGTCTATATTTTTTTTTAAATCATTTACCCTCTTAATATCAATGTCATATCCAATAACATTATAATATTTTGAAAAAGATTTAGCTAAGGGTAATCCTACGTATCCTAAACCTATAATTGCTATTTTATCTTCTTTCTTCAAAATAAAAAAGCCCCATAGGGGGCTTAAATAATTTTAATTTATTATTCTATTAATATTCCCAAAGATCATGTTCAATATTAAAAATTTCTTCTCTAATTCTTTCTGCTTCTAATAATGCGTCTAGACCTACCATAAATTCATTAATTTTCCTATCAGAAACTGTAGATTCTTTTACAATTGTTGAACCAAATAACCTTTTCCAAAAGATATCATCATATGTTCTTCTCTCAGCATCATTTTTCACTAAATTATATGCCTCAGCATTAATTAAAACTTCTCTAACTTCAGGAAAATATACCCAAAATAATGGTGAAAAAGTACCAAGTAATTGACCATTAACTTCATCTCTATCTTCTTGTAAAGGAGCTAGTCCAAGAATACGAACATCCATTACAGATCTTTGTTTATCAAAAAACCACTCCTCTTTTATTCTCCATTTTTTAACAGTATTTCGATTAAATGGTACAATATTAGATCTCATAATTTTTGCTTCTTCTGGATCTGCTCCAGCTGCTACAGCATCCCAATCAATTACTTCAATTAATTCTTCTTTAGCTCCTCCTATCTTTTTTATTTCATCTTCAGACATAGGCTCTCTAAATTCATCATCCATAGCTGCGTTTCCATAAGCAGTAATAGTTCCTTCTTGAATAGCAGTATATATAACATCAATTAAACTCTTTCTATCATCAATTGTATGACCAACACCGTCATTTTCAGGATAATAAAATGGATGATTTATTTTTTGTCTTAAATCTATTTCTCTCCATATCTTACGTGACCACATAATATCAGCTTGACGTAATGCAACATATGTTTGTGTTTTTTTATTACGATGCTTTTCTTTTTTATAAACTGAATTCATGTCTTCATTTAATACATCCTGAGCGTTAATGTCAATAAAACAGAATAATGCTGTTAAAGTAAATATAATTGCTTTTTTCATAATTTAAAAGTTTATTTTATTTCTAGCACCAAAGGATCAAGAGGTCTAACAGCTGTATTCTTTGCATCTACTCTTTTCGCTTTAATATTAGAAATTGTTATAGTGTTACCTGATTTTACGTTTTTTATAATATTTATCATGTTATTTGAAAACTGAGGTCCTCTTGTTTCTTCTTTCATCTGTTCACCTTTGTATACTCCTGTTAAACGAAAAGAAACAACTGTATATCTTACTCCCTTAAAGTCAAAATCTTTTAACCTTGCCAGTACTCCACCAGCATTAACCATCATCATTTTATCAATAACCATACTTCCGTTAATATTTTTAGCACCTGTAACTTCTGCTTTTGGAGGTGGAACTTCTTTAACTCTAAATTCCATATCTCCCATTTTTGCTCTTTTCCCATCTACATTTGCATATAATGTAACTAAAGCTTTTCCTTTCTTTGAAGGTCTAGCTGTATATTCTCCTAATGTTTTTTTTGTAGGGGATATTTTTCCATTATTAATAACTGCTGTTATTTCACCAGCAGTATATCCTGGTACAGAAATTTTAAGAGGATTATCAACTTCTAAATATAATATATTCATATTAGTAGGTGAAACTACTGCTGTTTTAGCTGCAACTAAATATTCACCACTAAACGGATAAAATTTTGTTCCTCTTTCTGTTTTCATAGCAATTAATCCTCCCCACTTTTTATTACCTTCAGAAGTAGTTCTTTTTGAAAACAATCCTTTACCATTAACCACCTTTACAACTTCATAATCTTTACCTTCTTCTCCTATCATACTATATTGACCCCCACCTAAACTGTCATATTCTCCAACATAAATGTCGGGATTCTGATTTTCATTTTTTGCAGTAATAAAAATCTCAGCTCTAAATGAATCTCCTCTTAAAACAAAATTTGATTTTGGTATAGCTATTCCTTCTGCGGACGAAAACTTCAATGATTTAGCATCAATGTTTCTTTTAAGATAATTAATTACTTCAGATTCTAAATTTGTTAAGTCAGATTGTATTTTAGACAAAATTGTTAGTGCACCAACAGAAGGCATATCAACAAAATTATATTCTTCCCAAGTTTGCAATTTTTTACCAGATCCCTTATTTGAAACATCACATACCATATTAATTTCATCGATTAGTGATTGATTAGAATCAACCAAAGAAATTAATAAGTCTCTGTAATCAGTAATCTTATTTTTTAGAATATTCGCTTTTCTTTTATTTTGACCTAAATTTTTAGGCATAAAAAGTGAGCCTGATTTATCTCTATTCGATTTATTCTTCAGCCATGCAATTGGTGATTTTTTTTGATTTTCAGTTAAATCAGAAAAAGATTTATCGATGATTACTTTGTCTTCTATTGGCTTTCCATCCTCATCAAGAACATCTAGAGTTTTTCCTAAATAAACTTTACCACCATCAACTGCACTAACAAGTTCATACTTCATTTCTTGTAAATACATGACAACTTCCGCAGATTTTTTTCTTACTTCAAAAGCATTATCTCTTACCTTTTGATATTTTTCAGGGTTATTTTCTGCTGCATTATTAAAAGCAGAATATGTTTCAGAGTTTTTTAAATTAAAATTTGAAGTTGTTCTTTCAATACCTTTATTTACTTCAAAAAATGATTGTAAAACCTCTTTGGATACATTCAATGCAAGTAGTGCTGTAAGCACTAAATACATCATATTGATCATTTTTTGTCTTGGTGATAAATTTCCAGCCGCCATTTTCTTGTTCTTATTTAGTTAAAAACTATTTATTTGGATTCATTGCATTAAGCATATTTGCATATACTTTGTTAAGTTGCTCTAAATTTTCTGCTAGATTATTAACCTGCTGTTGGAATCTTTTTGAATCCTCAACAGAAGATTGTAAATTTTGCAAGAAAAGTGATGTTGCTTCCATTTGTTGGTTTGAAGTTTGCAATTGTAATTCATATAAAGAATTCAATGCATTCATATTTTTAACACCTTCCTCTATTTGTTGATTATATTCAGAAATTCCTGCCGCTGCAGTTACAGTTTCATTTAATTGTTTTGCAGATTCTCCAAAAGCTCTAAGTCCTTCATTTAAACTCTCTATAAGTTCATTATCAATCTTAGCCTTTGCTAAGGCGTCATCTAATTGTTGGGCTGGTCTCATTTGAGAAGGATCTTTCATCCCTGCTAGCTCTGGATATACTAATGACCAATCTGGCTCAACATGTTGTTTCTCAAAGGCTGAAAAAAAGAATATTATTGATTCTATTCCTAAACCTGCCATTAACATGTATGATGCTCCAGGTAAATGTTCTATTTTAAATAATGCTCCAAGTATTACAACTGCAGCACCCCACCCATATAATTTAGGCATCATTACTTTATACCATTTTGCTTCCGTTACTTTTTCTATACTCGATATTAAACTCATATTATAATTTTTAAATTTATTTTATTGAAAATCTTTCTTATCTCTACCTAAGAAATCAACAGCACACCTAAAACCAATATAACATTTAGAAGTATCTTGATATTCAAAAGTTCTGGTACTGGTCTGTATAAAATATGCAATATCTTTCCACGATCCTCCTCTAATAACCTTTCTTTTCAAAACAACATGATCTTCATTATTAGAATTATAATGATTATCCGTATTCATATCATGCATAAATGAAAAACTAGACTCATCATAAGTATTTGATGTCCATTCAGCAACATTACCAGACATATCATATAAACCATAACCATTAGGATTATATGATGCTGTTTTTATTGTTTTTTGTCCTCCATCTGCTACATAATTCCCTCTTAATGGCTTGAAATTAGCAAGAAAACAACCTTCAATATTTCTTGTATATGGNCCCCCCCATGGNTAAGGAGATTGATCTAAACCNCCTCTTGCAGCATATTCCCATTCTGCTTCNGTAGGTAATCTAAATTCTGGCATCAATGGCTCTTTAACTCTAGATAAAAATTTATTCATAATTTTTGTTCTCCATTTTGTGAATGCCACAGCTTGTTTCCAATTAACTCCAACAACAGGATAGTCNTCAAAAGCTGGATGAAAGAAATAATTACTAGTATATGGATCATTAAAAGAATATGTATAATCGCTCATCCATGTTAATGTATCTGGAAAAATTGGCACCTCAATTTCTTCAAGGAAGATTGATCTGTTAGTTGCGCCAACTGCTTCATTTTCTCTTTTAGATTTTACAGAANCTGCATCTAAATTCAAAACCTGATATTTAAATATAAACTTTCGCGTGTCAAAATCTCTTTTACGATCAAGTCTTTCCTCAACTGGAAGATACATTTCTTCTTCGAGTAACTCTCTAACTTCTTCATCATCCCATCTTATTCTAGTACTCCAATCTATAACTGGCGGATCTAAAAACATACCATATTGATCTTCTTCAATAAGATGTCCTTCTATTCCATTTTCTCCTAGTATAGTATGAGCTATCGAATCTCTAACCCAATCTGTAAATTGTCTNTACTCATTNTTAGTGATTTCTGTTTCATCCATGTAAAATGCACCGACTGAAACTCNCTTAGATTGTGAAACATTTGCAAAAGGAACATCTTGATCTGATGGNCCCATTATAAAACTCCCTTGTGGAATAAAAACCATACCATATGGATCTGTTGGATTGAAAATNTGTCTTTTTTGAACACCTATCAATTCCCCAGTTCCTGANCCACCNCTACATGCACTTAAAATAATAGCTAAAGTTGATAGTAATATATATTTTATTNTTTTCATAATATAAATTTTAATTAAAACTCTATAATTCTTCTATAGGAATCTTGGATTTTTGTGTCTTGAAATATTAGGNTCTTTATTGATCTTAAATGAGTAACCTAACATAAATTCTATACTATTTTTACCTATTTCACTTAAAACGATATCATAAGCAAGACCAAATTTTAAATCTTCAGTAATATGCATACCTGTTAACAAAACCAGTTCAGGTTTAAAAACAGGTTCAGCATGTCTAAAACTTAAACCACCCCAAATTTTNTTATTATATATAACGTTAGAATTTATATCTAATTGTGAAGTTGCTCCATCAGATTTTAAATAAATTGAAGGATTTAAAGATAAATTTGGGTTTAAAGAATAATAATAACCAGCAATCATAAAATAATGCCTCTTTAAATTAAAGGACCCACTACCTGACAGTTCAATTTTAGGCTCAGAAATGTGCGCTGTAGATAAACCAATATAAACATCCTGTGTATTATAGTAAATACCAGCTCCCAAATCAGCACTTGATCCAGTTACACTTGAAGTATTTATTACAGGATCTCCTTCATCAGCTTGTCGCCAATCATTCCCCAATGCTGCCTGGAACATTCCTAAAGATATTCCTAGACCAAGTTGACCCTGTCCTAATTTACTTGCGAATGAATAAGAAGCTTGTAAACCTAAATTACTATGTTCAGCAATATTATCTTGAACAATATTTAAGCCAAGTCCACCTTTAATTAACCTTACTGGTGCATCAACAGATAAATTTAAAGTTTGTGGAGCTCCTTCAAAACCCATCCATTGTGTTCTATGTAATAAAGTTGTAGAAATTGCTTCTCTTGTTCCTGCATATCCAGGATTGTTTGCTAACTTATTAAACATGTTTTGACTAAATTGCGGAGCTTGCTGAGCAAATGAATCTTGCGCCACAATAAAGAAAAACAAAATTATAACCAATATTTTATTCATATTCTTCCTAGTAAAGATTGAAAATTTTTCGCTAAAATAAGCATTTTTTAATTAATTTACATTAAAGTAATCATCTATATTCAAGTTATATAAATACAAAAATCTATAACTTGTTAAAAATCAATAACTTTATTCTTGAAATTTATTATATGTTTTTATCCATCTTTTTGGTATTTCTCCTTTCATGGCTAAATCATAATCAACATAAGAACATGCGACGTAATAATTATTTCTTTTTTTATTTTTTTTATCAAAAAATGGTACCCCCATCCACCATCTAGCACTTGTTTTACTTTTATAAAAAACTATTTCATTCTTTTCGTCTTCAAAAGTCACAGTATATTTTATACAGTTATCTAAATGTGGATTTAATTCATTCTTGCGCATCTTATAACCTTCTATAAAATACCAAATCATTTGAGATAACAAATCCGCTGTTTGTTTGTTTTTATCTATGTCTCTATTATACTCAAATATTCCTACTGAAGTAATTTTATCACTTAATCCTGCATATCGCATTAATTGACAAACATCTAACGGATCTAAACCATTTACAGACGCATACAAATTAGCGCTCGCTGAGGATCCTTTAATTGCAGAAATATCTAAACTTAAAAAATCTGTGTTACGCATAATTGGTTCTAGTTCATATACTGATGAGTTTATATCTCCTAAACGAATAACATCAAAATTCATTTGATCTAGCATCTTAACAGCTAAAGGTGATACAAAATAACTTTGGTAACCAATGTTAACATAATGAAACAAAGAACTAGGCTTATGACTAATAATTTTACCTAAATGCGAACTAGAAGATAAATGATCATCTTTTTTACCTAAATCAAACTTATTATCAATTGTTGTAAGAGTAATAAATTTGTTTAGAGAAACATATGCTTTATATATAGCATAACTTATATCATGACCTCCACCAATAACAATAGGCATAATATTTTTCTTTAACAATAAAGAACAAATATTTTGAATTGATTCAAATGAATCTTTTCTCTCATTTGATATTTTTAAAAAACCTAAATCCACAACTTTAGGAAAATCTTCAAAATGTAAATCATAAAAAAAAGATCTGATCAAACAATTATTAGAAGAAATATTTTCAGAACCTTCGTATTCTAAAACTGAAAAAATAGCAATTTTAGCATTTTTCAAATTTGGAAAATAACTACCAATATGAGAATCTATCATAGAACCTATTTGTGTAGACTCCCACGTTTCATCTTCAAAATGAAAATTCGAATCTATTGGGTCGAAAAAAATTTGGATTTCACTCATTTCTTTTTTTTCTGATCATTAAAAAGCAATAAACACTCTTTTCTGCTTAATGATTTAGGTTCCTTATCTTTAGGAATTTTAATATTAATTTTTTTCTTATTTTCAATAACCTGAATAAAAGGACCATACCTTCCATTTAGAACTAAAACTAAAGGTTCTCCTTCAAAATTAGAAATCACTCTATCTTTGTCAGCCTTAATCTTTGCTTCAATAAGCTCAATTGATTTTTCCAAAGAAATAGTTAATGGATCTTCAGCATCTGATTTTTTTATAGATGTAAATTTACCATCATAACGCAAATAAGGTCCGAATCTACCTACAGATGCAACTATTTCTTTATTTTTCCATTCACCAACAACTCTTGGTAATTTAAATAAATCTAAAGCTTCATTTAATGTTATCGACTGTATTGTTTGGCCCTTAATTAATGAAGCGAATCTAGGTTTTGGNGAGTCCTCTTTTTCTTGTTTTTCGCCAATTTGGACCATGGGACCAAAAGGGCCTATTCTTGCAATTATTTTCTCATTTGTTTTAGGGTCAAAACCTAATTCTCTTTCACCTGATGCCTTTGAAGCATTACCCATAACATCTGTCACCTTGTGATGAAAATCAGAATAAAATGAAGCTATCATCTTATTCCAATCTTTTTTTCCTTTTGCTATTTCATCAAACTCTGTTTCAACNGAAGCGGTAAAATTATATTCCATTACATCTTTAAAATGTTCGATCAAAAAATCTGTAACAACAACTCCTACATCNGTAGGAAATAACTTTTGTTTTTCTCTACCAATTATAATTGTTTTTTCATTTTCAGTAATTTCGTTATTTTGTAATTCAATAGTTTTTGCTAATTTTTCCTCTCCTTCTCTGTTTTCCTTTTCAACATACNCCCTTTTTTGAACAGTAGTAATAGTTGCAGCGTATGTTGAAGGACGTCCAATTCCTAAATCTTCCATTTTTTTTACCAAACTCGCCTCTGTATATCTTGCTGGTGGTCTAGAAAATTGTTCATTTGCTTGTATTGAATTATAATGTATTTTTTCACCAATATTTAATTTAGGTAATATTGTTTTTTCAGCANCTGCATCCTCATCCTTTCCTTCCAAATATATTTTCATAAAACCTTCAAATGTTACAACCTCTCCTCTGGCAATAAATATTTGATCAATATTTTCAGCTGTTATTTTAACTATTGTTCTATCAATCTTTGCATCTTTCATTTGCGATGAAACTGTACGTTTCCATATTAACTCATACAACTTGTTATGTGAACTATCTCCCTCTATTTTTTCATACTGCATATATGAAGGGCGAATTGCTTCATGCGCTTCCTGTGCTCCTTTAGATTTGTTAGAGTATTTTCTTTTTTGATAATACTCTTCTCCATAGCGATTAAGTATTTCATTTCTTGTAGCATTTAAAGCATCATCTGATAAATTAACACTATCTGTTCTCATGTATGTAATCTTGCCAGATTCATACAATTTTTGCGCTATTGTCATGGTCTGGTTCACTGAATATCCTAGTTTTCTAGATGCCTCTTGTTGTAATGTCGATGTTGTAAAAGGAGGCGCTGGTGATCTTTTTCCAGGTTTTTTTTCTAAATTATCTATCTTAAAAATATTATTTTGACATAACTTTAAAAAATTGTATGATTCTTCAAGATCTTGAAATCGCTCATTTAATTCAGCCTTAACTAATATACCTTCTGAATTAATAAATAAGCCTATAATTTTATATGAAGAAACAGTTTTAAAATTATTTATTTCCCCCTCTCTCTCTGAAATTAATCTAACCGCAACAGATTGCACTCTTCCAGCAGACAATCCTTGTTTAACCTTTCTCCACAAAATTGGAGAAAGCTCAAAACCAACTAATCTATCAAGTACTCTTCTTGCTTGTTGTGCATTTACTAAATTATTATTAATTTTTCTAGGATTTTTAATAGCATTTGAAATTGCTGTTTTGGTAATCTCATGAAAAACTATTCTATTAGTATTCTCTGACTTTAAATCTAGTGCTTCTGTCAAATGCCAAGCAATTGCTTCCCCTTCTCTATCCTCATCAGTAGCTAACCATACTTTTTTAACCCCTTTAACAATAGATTTTAAATGCTTAACTACCTTTTTTTTATCTTCACTTATTACATAATTAGGTTTAAACCCATTATCTATATCTATAGCCATACCTCCTTTTTTAGGAAGATCTCTAATATGACCTACACTTGATTCNACTACAAAATCTTNACCTAGNTANCCTTGAATTATTTTCTTTTTCGCTGGAGACTCTACAATAACCAAATTCTCTGACATNTCAATAAATTTATTGCAAATAAAAAGAAGTTTTCTCAAAAAAAAAAATCATTTTATTTCGTCTGATTAATTATATTATATATAATATAAGTTTTTTAATTACTGCCACATTGTCAGTTTTTTATTATTTTTGCTAAAAATATTTTGAAGTTGAAAAAAATAATTATTGAAAAAAGACAAGGAGAAACCCTGACACTTGATAATCATCAAACAAATAGAAAAATGTATATAGAAAGTTATGGTTGTCAAATGAATTTTTCTGACAGTGAAATCGTTGCCTCAATTTTAGCAAAAGAAGGTTTTTCTTCTACAAAAAAAATTGAAGAGGCAGAAATAGTGTTAGTTAACACATGTTCTATTAGAGAAAAAGCAGAACAAACTGTAAGGAAAAGATTAGAATATTATAATTCAATAAAAAAGTCGAAAAACAAAAAAATGATTGTTGGTGTTTTAGGATGCATGGCAGAACGATTAAAAAAAAATTTATTAGAAGAAGAAAAGCTAGTTGATATTGTTGTTGGACCAGACGCATATAGAGATTTACCAAAATTAATAACTGAAGTTGAAGATGGAAAAAAAGCAATTAATGTAATTTTATCTCTGGAAGAAACCTATGCTGATATTAATCCCATAAGATTAAATAGTAATGGTGTTTGCGCTTATGTCTCGATAACTAGAGGTTGTGATAACATGTGTTCATTTTGTGTTGTGCCATATACAAGAGGGAGAGAAAGAAGTAGAGATCCAAAAAGTATATTAGAAGAATGTAACAAATTAGTTTTTGAAGGATACAAAGAAGTTACGCTTTTAGGTCAAAATGTAGATTCTTATTTATGGTATGGAGGAGGAGCAAAAAAGAACTATAAAAATGCTACTGAAGAAGAAAGAAATCAAAGCATAGATTTTGCATCACTATTAGATTTTATTGCAACTAATATTCCTGAATTAAGAATCCGCTTTTCTACGTCAAACCCTCAAGATATGACCATTGATGTTGTAAAAACAATGGCAAAACATAAAAATATTTGTAAATATATACATTTACCTGTTCAATCAGGAAGTGACAGGATCCTAAAACTAATGAACAGAGGTTATAACAGAAAACAATATATTTCATTAATTGATAAAATTAAGGAGATCATACCTGAATGTGGTATTTCAATGGATATTATAACAGGCTTCTGCTCAGAAAATGAAAAAGATCACTTAGATACTTTGTCATTAATGGATTATGTAAAATATGATTACGGATATATGTTTAAATATTCGGAAAGATCTAATACATATGCTCAAAGAAAAATGCAAGATGATGTTCATGAGGACATAAAACAAAGAAGACTTTCAGAAATTATAAATAAACAAACAAAACATTCTCTATATAATATGAAAGAAAAAATAGGAAAAGTATATGAAGTTTTAATAGAAAAACTATCAAAAAAATCTAACAATCATTACGTTGGCAGAACCACACATAATACCGCAGTAGTTTTTGAAAAAGAAAACAAACAGATAGGTGAATATGTTATGGTTAAAATTAATAGATGTACATCAGCTACGTTAATTGGAGAAATCATTTAACATATGAATACTAAGCAAGCAAAACAAAGATTTGGTATTGTTGGAAACAATCACTTATTAGAAAGAGCTATTGACGTAGCATTACAAGTAGCTTCAACTGATATTTCTGTTCTCATAACAGGTGAAAGCGGAACAGGAAAAGAAAACATACCTAAAATTATTCATTTAAACAGTAAAAGAAAACACAATGCTTACATTTCTGTAAACTGCGGAGCAATACCAGAAGGCACAATAGATAGTGAACTTTTTGGACATGAAAAAGGATCCTTTACAGGAGCTCATGAAAATAGAAAAGGGTATTTTGAAGCCGCAGATGGTGGAACTATATTTTTAGATGAAATAGGAGAGCTTCCAATGTCGTCTCAAGCTAGACTTTTAAGGGTTCTTGAATCGGGAGAATATATGAAAGTGGGATCTTCAATGGTTCAGAAAACAAATGTTAGAATAATAGCTGCAACAAATGTAAAAATACAAGAAGCTGTTAAAAATGGGAGATTTAGGGAAGATTTATATTATAGATTAAATACAATTAGCATTCAACTTCCAGCTTTGAGAGAACGAAAAGAGGACATACATTTATTATTTAAAAAATTTGCATCTGATTTTGCAGAAAAATATAATACCCCTCCAATCTTATTAACTGAAGAAGCAAATGAAATTTTAACAGCATACAGATGGCCTGGAAACATTAGGCAATTGAGAAATTTTGTAGCTCAATTGTCAGTAATAGAAAAAGAACGCAAACTTGATGCTAATAAAATTAATAATTTGCTACCTGAAAATAAAATAAATACTCCTATTATTTTTGAAGATAAAAACAAAGCAGACCTATCTGAAAGAGAAATATTATATAAGGTCCTTTTTGATATGAAAAAAGATCTAAATGAATTAAAAAAAATAACTTTTGATTTAATAAAAAATGAGGGAAATACTGAAATTTTAGGTTCAATTAAATCAGATATTTTTGATAAAAATGATAATAATGATGTTTTCATTTCAACTGAAGATCATTCTTCAAATGAAACAATACAAATTGAAGAATCTTTATCATTATTTGACCATGAAAAAAAATTAATTGAAAAATCTCTAATTAAACACAAAGGAAAAAGAAAAGATGCAGCTGCTGAATTAGGCATATCAGAAAGAACGCTTTATAGAAAATTAAAAGAGTTTGGTTTATGAATAAAATAAAAATATACATCTTATTTATTCATACAACATTCTTATTTTCATGTGGAATATATTCGTTTTCAGGAGCCTCAATTCCTTCAGAAGCAAAATCTGTATATATAGAAACATTTCCAAATCAAGCGCAGACTATACAACCTGCTCTATCTCAAATATTTACTGAAAAATTAAAAGATATATTTATAGGACAAACTAACTTAAATTTAAGTCAGGAAAAAGGAGATTTGAATTTTTCAGGAAACATAACTAATTATAATATACAACCTATAAGTATTGAGTCAAATCAAACCGCTGCACAAAATAGATTAACAATAACTGTTTATGTAGAATTTAATAATACACTTCAAAAAGAACTTAATTTTAAGCAAAAATTTTCTAGATATAAAGATTATAATAGTATGCAAGATATTTCCGAAATAGAAGAGGAAATTATTAATGAAATATGTGATAATCTAATTGAAGATATATTCAATAAAGCAGTAGTAAATTGGTGAAAGAAATAGTACAAATAGAAAAACTATTAAGAGACCCTACCTCTATTAATAAAGAAGATGTTGACTTCTTAGATAAATTAATATCTACATACCCTTACTATCAAACTGGTCAGTTGCTACTTACAAAAGGGTTATTAAATCTTAATAGTATAAGATATAACAAACAATTAAAAAAATGCGCAGCATTTACTCTGGATAGAAAAAGACTTTTTGAACTTATTATGTTAAAAAATAATAAAGAAAAAGTAAAAAAAGATATCTCTAAAAATAGCTTACAGTTAGGCAAACCTTTGATTTCTAATGATCAAGAGTATTTTTCATTCTCTGAATGGCTTACATTGTCTAAGGTAAAAAAAATAAATAGAAATAATGATGAAATTAAGTCATACAATAATATTGAGGAAAAAATTAAAAATAATATAGCAAAAAAAACAGGCTT